>JAJXSP010000308.1:0-6237 GCA_021784515.1 Myxococcales bacterium
GTGGCGCACCTCGGCGAGCTGCGCCGCGATCACCTGCGCGAGCGCCACGCGGAAGCGGTTCGAGCTGGTCTTGTAGAGGAGCGTGAAGCGCGGCCGCGGCCCGTCGCCGTCGGGATCCGGGAAGCCCGCCTCGTCGAGCAGCCGCCGTGCGCGCGCCGGATCGTAGTCCCAGCGCGGGACGTCCGCGGTGTAGGCCCAGTGGAAGGTCGGCAGCATCCCCGTCGCCAGCACCGCCCGCCCACGCAGCTTGGTCTCGACGATCCGCGCGCGATCGATCGCGAGCGCGATCGCCTGCCGCACCTTCGGGTTGCCGGTGATCGCGTCGGCGCAGTTGAGCCCCAGGTACGTGTACACCGACGAGCGCGCCGTCTCGACCTTCAGCTCGGGGCGCGCGGCGACCGCGTCGATGAGCAGCGGCGAGACGGTGTTCTGCGTGAGGTCCCCCGAGCCGCCGACCAGCGCGAGCAGGCGCGAGTTGTCGTCGCGGATCACCTTCACCGTCAGCCGCCGCACCGTCGGCGCGCCGAACAGGTAGTGCGGGTTGGGGCGGAAGCGCCAGCGCTCGCCGTCGGCCTCCTCGAGCACGAAGGCGCCCGCCCCGACGGGCACGTCCTTCTCGTGGCCGGGGAGCGGCCGCGCCAGGATCCCCACGTCGAGATCGGTCGCGAAGGGCGCGTGCGGGTGCGAGAGCACGAACCGCACGCGCCGCGCGTCGAGCGCCTCCAGCTTCACGAGGCCGTCGTCCTTGAAGCGCGCCACGATGCGCCCCACGCCGTTGCCGTCGAGGATCGAGCGGATGGTGTAGACCACGTCATCGGCGGTGACCGGCCGCCCGTCGGAGAAACGCGCCGCCTCGCGCACCGTGACGATCCATTCGGTGGGCGAGATCGATTGGATGCTCTCGGCCAGCTCGAGCTTCGTCTCGATCGCCGGCGTGTCGACGGAGACGAGCGGCGCGTAGACCAGCTTGGTCAGCTTGAAGTCCCACGCGCTCACCGCGAAACGCGGGTCGAGCGTCCCGGGCGGCTCGGGGATCAGCACCACCAGCTCGTCGTCGGGGACGCGCCCGGTCGAGCAGGACGCACCGGCGAGGCAGAGCGCGGTCGCCGCGGCCGCGAGCAGGCGGCTCGGTGGCTGGGCGAGGGTGCCGATGCTACGCTCGGCGCATGATCCGTTGGGCGTCACCGTCGGGGATTCTAGTCGTTGCCCTCGCTCTCGGCAGCGCCGACGCGCGCGCCGAGCGGCCGGGCGATCCGCTCGCGCCGCAGGATCCGGCGACTCCCGACGGTGGAGTCCGCAAGACCGAGGTGGTGCCGCCCGAGTCGCGCGCGCCCTCGACGCCGACGGGCACGCCGGTCGAGCGCCAGAAGTGGCTCGCCGCGCGGATCGACGAGATCCTCGCAGCCCCGTCGCTGGCGAGGGCGAAGATGGGCGTGGCCATCGCCGAGGTGGACACCGGTCGCGCCGTCTACTCGAAGAACGAGGGCGCGCTCTACAACCCCGCCTCCAACGTCAAGCTGGTCACCACCGCCACGGCGCTCGCCACGCTCGGACCGGAGTACCGCTGGAAGACGGTGATGTACGGCGAGAACGTCTCGGGCGGCGTCGTCAAGGGGAACCTCTACTTGAAGGGCTACGGCGACCCGTCGCTCGTCGGAGAGGACCTGTGGAAGATGGCCTCCGACCTCGCCGCCGCGGGCGTGCACAAGGTCGACGGCGACCTCGCCATCGACGACACCTGGTTCGACGACGTGCGGGTCGGGCCGGGCTTCGAGCAGAAGCAGGAGGACCTGCCCTTCCGCGCCCCGAACGGCGCCGTCTCGCTCAACTACAACGCCTGCTCGATCCACGTGCTCCCCGGCGACAAGGATGGAGCACCAGGGCGCGTCGTCGTCGAGCCGGCGTCGCCGTACTTCGTGGTGAAGAACGCGAGCCAGACGGTGACGAGCGGCAGGAGCGCGCTCACCATCGCCTCCAAGGAGCAGGACGACCGGACCGAGATCTCCGTCGACGGGCGCGTGCGCCGCGGCGACGCCGGCCACATCGAGTACCGCCGGGTGGCGCACCCCGACCTCTACGCCGGCTACAGCCTGCGCGAGCTGCTCGCGCGCCGCGGGATCAAGGTGCAGGGGAAGATCGTGCGCGGCGCGGTCCCGTCGGGGGCGCGGCCGCTCGTGACGCACTACTCGGCGCCGCTCGGCGTGCTGGTGCGCGACGTGAACAAGCGCTCGAACAACTTCATGGCCGAGCAGCTCCTGAAGACGCTCGGCGCCGAGGCGGGCGGCAAGCCGGGCACCTGGCCGAAGGGCGTGGACGCGGTGGCGAAGTTCCTCGAGACGCTCGGCATCGCGCACGATCAGTACAAGATGACGAACGGCTCGGGGCTGTACGACTCGGACCGCTTCACGCCGGCGCAGCTCGTGACGCTGCTGCGCACCGCCTATCGCGACTTCCGGTTCGCCGCCGACTTCGTCGGTTCGCTCTCCCTGGCCGGCGCCGACGGCACGATCGGCCACCGGCTCGAGGGCAGCGCGGCCGAGCGCTACGTGCGCGCCAAGACCGGGACGCTCTCGGGCGTCTCGTGCCTGTCGGGATACGCCGGCGCCCCGGGGCGGATGCCGCTCGCCTTCTCGATCCTCATGAACGACGTCCCGGAGCACGCGGCGACCGACGCGCGCCGCGCCCAGGACGCGATCGCCGAGGCGCTGGTGGTGTTCCTCTCGTCGAAGTAGCGCGAGCAGCGCCTACTTCACGCAGATGTGCAGCTGCTGGTCGTCGCCGCACATGCGGCCCTGGCGGATCGTCTCGATCGACGGCTGGCCGCACCAGTTGTTGTTCCACTGCCGCCGACGGTGCTGGCGATGTCCGGCGACGATATCACGGGCGCCAGCGCACCGATTCGTGACAGCCCGCACAGCCGGCGCGCAGGCGGCCCGCGGCGAGGGAGAGCCCCATGAGGTCATGCGACCGCGCCGCCGCGAGCAGCTCGCGCGCACCGTCGCCGAGGATGACGGCGTAGTTCGCGATCTCGACCTCCGGGTCGGTCGCCTCGTCGTGGCCCCCGACGAGCGCCACCTCGGGCGGGCGCCCACGGCCGCGCTCGTGCTTGCGCTCTATCTTCTCGAACGACTCGGGGTGCTCGCCGAGCCAGTCGGCCACCTGTTCGAGCGCCGCGGCGTGGCCTGCAGCTGCGTTGAAGGTGGCGTCGCGCGGGTGCTCCACCACCATGCGCTGGGCCTCCGCGGTCACGGCCGACAGCTCGCCGCGCATGCGCCCCATCGCGTCCTTGAAGCCCGACGGAGTGCCCGGCTTCTCGAGCGGCGGCGAGAGCGTCCCGAGGGCACCGCCGCGCACCGCCATGCCCGCGTAGTAGACGAGGACCTCGCCACCCACCCAGCCGGTGAACAGCAGCACCGCGAGCGTGCCGAGCGAGGCGGCGAGAAAGCCGCGGCCGACGGGGCGGCGGCGACGGGCGAGGCGCAGCACCGCCAGCGACGCGAGCAACGCCGCCGCCGCCACGCCGCCGCCGAGGTGGATCCAGCGCCAGCGATCGAGCCCGCCCGACCAGTCGAGCAGATCGCTCGACACCAGCCCGAAGGCCGCCGCGGCGAGGGCGAAGAGCGCGGCGGCGACGAGCGCGAAATCGCCGGCGAAGGTCCAGCGCGCGGCGCGGAGGCGCGAGCGCCGCGTCACGGCGACGAGGTAGGCGAGCGCGGCGATCGGCGCGAGGCCGATCGGCAGGTGCACCAGCGCGGGGTGCACCGTGACGAGGCGAACCACGGAGAGCGGCTCCACGACGGAGAGCCGAGCAAGGGCCGCGCCCGCCGGGGAAGCTACCGCGCGAGGCGGGACGCGAGGCGCCGCAGCGAAAGCTCGGTCTTCGCGTCCTCGATCTCGCCGCGCTCGCAGGCGGCGATCGATCCGTCGAGCGGAGCCCAGCGGATCCGGGCCCCCTCCTCCATCGGCGAGCCGTCGCCCTGCGGCGTCGGCAGCGCCGCGCTCCACGGCACCTCCGCGGCGGCGAACCAGAACTTCTCCGCGGTCATCCCCGGCGATGGGAACGCCCCGGCACCGAGCAGCTCCACCGCTTCGGGCGCGACGCGGTAGCCCGCCTCCTCCCACGCCTCGTCGACGGCGCGCCGGCGGAACGCCGCCTCGCCGCGCTCGCCCTCCTCGACGACGCCCGCCACCACCTCGGTCACCAGGAAGTAGGGGCGCGGATCGGGCAGCGGGAGCCGCTCGGCGGGGCGGCCGTAGTGGAGCGCGGGACGCAGCCCGTCGCGCAGCAGCACCTCGATCATTCCCCCGGGCGCGCGGCGCCACAGCACGAGCACCACCGCGTCGATCCCGGTGCGCCGCTCGACGAAGTCGCACACCCACTGGCGCGAGCGCGTCCCGTCGGGGCGAACGTTGTGCAGGCGCAGCCGCCGCAGGTGCAGGAAGCCGCCGCGCCCGATCTCCTCGTCGGAGACGATCTCCAGCTGGTACGGGCGATCGCCGCCGGGGTCGCCGCTCACGGGCGCTCTCCGATCGCGTAGAAGAGGAGCGCCGGGCGGAGGCGGTTCGGCGCGCTCAGCTCGAGCACGGTGCGCCACTCGGCCCACAGCCGCAGGAAGCGCTCCACGTCGGGGGCGCCGCGCTCGTCGAGGGCGCGCCGCCACTGCTCGAACTCCGCGGCGAGCGGCGCGTCGTGGCCCGCCTTCCACCACGCGCGGTAGAAGAGATCGGCGCGCGCCGCGAGATCGCGCGGCTCCATCTCGCCGAGCAGCGTTCGCAGCCGCTCGGGTTGCAGCAGGAAGAGCGAGCCGACGTACTCCTCGCCCGGGCGCGCCCAGTCGGCGAGCGCCGACAGCTCGTCGTCGGCGAGCTGCTCGAGCATCGCGCCCTCGGGCGAGGTGTAGGGCAGCACCTCCTCCATCGCCGCGAGCACGCTCGCGCGCTCCTCCAGCTCCTCGGCCTCGTCGGGGTCGTCGATCTGCGGCTCGTGGCTGGTGAGCGTGAAGAGGGGCAGGAAGCGGCGGTCGGCGAAGTCCACCGACTCGCCGGCGCCCCAGAGGAACGCCTCGGTGAGCGCGACCTGCTCGAGCGCCACCACCGAGCGCAGGCCGGCGGCCCCGGGCGCGCGATCGCCCAGCTCGGCGAGGCGCGCGACCGCCTCGTCCCGGACCGGCGCGAGCGGACCGAGCGCCCCGTCGTCGAGCGCCTTCACGCGCGCGGCCAGCTCGGCGCCCGGCACCGACGCCCACGCCGCGCGCACCGCCGCCTCGTCGAGCGCCGCCATCGCCGCCCGGTCCGCGCCGGGCCCGCCGCGATCGTGGAAGGCAAAGCTGGAAAGGCCGGTGAGGGTGCCCTCGGGCGCGGCGAGGGCCCGGCCGCGCGCCAGCGCCACCGTCTTGGAGGCGGCCTGTCCGAAGCCGTGGCGCGTGCCGTCGTCGGCGGCGAGCAGCGCGGGCAGGTCGAGCCCGACGGCGCGCACCAGCCGCGGCGCGAGATCGTCCGACCCGCCGACCCATCCCTCGACTTGCTCGGTGCCGTGGAACCAGTGCAGCATCGCCTGGTTCGCCGAGTGGTTCACGTGCACGAACACGGCGCGCCGCCCCTCCTTGGACAGCTCGATCACCAGCCCGGGATCGACCTGCGGCAGCCCGCGCCCGTCGAGCAGCTCCACCTGCGTGAGGCCGATCCCGTCGAGCGGCCGCACGCGCAGCCAGCCGTCGGCGTAGCTCCCCGCGGCGACGGCGGCACGGATCGACGCCTCGTCGTGGCGCGCGCTGTCCACGAGGATCGCGGTGAGATCGGCGGAGGCGGGCGTTTGGGGCTCGGCGGGCATGGCGCCGTGTTCTGCCACGGAAGCGGGCCGCGCGTCACCTCTCGAATACGTCACCTCGATTTCTCGCTTTTCGCACGCCGGCACCCCGATTTCGGCGAGGACAACGCCCTCCGGTCCGTTGTGATAGGGTCCGCCCCGCGATGTCCGAACGAGACAACCGGATGCGCTGGAACCGCAAGCCGGGGCACTACGAGGTCTGGTACGCCACGCTCTCCCACCGCGCCTCGGGCGCCGGCTTCTGGATCCGCTACACCCTCGAGGCGCCGACCAAGGGGCAGAGCGAGCCCTACGCGCAGCTGTGGTTCGCGCGCTTCGACCCGCGCGACCCGGCGCGGACGTTCGGCATCAACCGCCACTTCCCGATCTCGTCGCTGCACGCCGAGGATGTGCCCTTCTCGGTGCGCATC
>JAJXSP010000308.1:6247-7701 GCA_021784515.1 Myxococcales bacterium
GCATCGGCGACGCGGAGCTGCGCCACGACGGGATGCGCGGCGCGCTCGCCGGCGGCGGCCACGATGTCCGCTGGAGCCTCAACTGGCGCCCCGCCGCCGAGACCCACCACATGCTCCCCGGCTGGGCCTACGGCAACCCGCTGGTCATCACCAAGGTCCTCTCGCCGAACCAGAGCGTCGCCGCCGACGGGGAGATCGTCGTGGACGGCGAGCGCTACGAGCTGGCCAAGGAGCCGCTCGGCCAGACCCACATCTGGGGCCGCAAGCACGCCTACTCGTGGGCGTGGGCGCACTGCAACGCGTTCGACGACCCCGTCGCGTCGCTGGAGGCGCTCAGCGTGCGGCTCAAGCGCGGCTCGATCATCCTGCCGACGCTGACGCTGTTCACGCTGCGCCTCGACGGCGAGTGCCTCGACTTCCGCGCGCCCTGGACGCTGCCGATGGGGCGCGCCGAGTTCCAGACCGGCCGCTACCGCTTCTCCTCCGCGTCGCCCGACGCGAAGGTCGAGGGCGAGTTCACCTGCCGTCCCGACGACATGGTACTGGCCGAGTACGTCGACCCCGACGGCGACCCGGCGTTTTGCCACAACTCGTGCTGCGCCCGCGCGCAGGTCACGGTGTGGCGGCGCAGCCCGTTCGTCGGGCGCTGGCGCGAGCACCGGCGGCTCGTCTCGACGATGGGGCACTTCGAGTGGAGCGCCCGCGCCGGCGACGCCTTCAACGTGAAGCGCGCCCACACGACGATCTGAAACCTTCTTCCCGGACGCGTACTCGAAGCATCGACAACCCCCATCCGAACGGGAGGAACCGATGCTCAAGGAAGGCCAGAAGGCCCCCGCGTTCTCGCTGCCCGCCGACGACGGCTCGACGATCTCGCTGCGCGACTTCGCGGGCCGCAACCTGGTGCTCTACTTCTACCCGAAGGACAGCACGCCCGGCTGCACGCGCGAGGCGGAGGCGTTCCGCGACGCCCTCTCCGACCTCGAGCGGCGCAACGCCGTCGTCGTCGGGGTGAGCAAGGACTCCACCGCCTCGCACTGCCGCTTCCGCGACAAGTACGCCCTCAACTTCCGCCTGCTGACCGACGGCGACGGCAAGGTGCTGGAGAAGTACGGAGCGTGGGGCGAGAAGGTGAGGTATGGAAAGAAGTCGGTGGGGGTCATTCGCTCGACGGTCGTCATTGGGCCCGACGGAGTCGTGAAAAAGGTCTTTCCGAAGGTGAAGGTGGACGGCCACGCCGAGGAGGTGATCGCGGCGCTCGACGCGCTCGAGGGCGCGACGGCGGACCAACCCGGCGGCTGATCACCCGCCGGCGCCCCCGTCGACCGGGCCGGCGTCACCCCAGGGCAATCGCATCAAATCCTCGGTCGTCGCGCCCCTGGTGCCCGGCGGCTGAAGCCGCGGGCAACCTGTCCGGAAAGCCTGCCTTCGCAGGCTGCAGAATCGGAGAGGCA
>JAJXSP010000006.1 GCA_021784515.1 Myxococcales bacterium
CGCCTCGACGCCGACCCCTGCTCGCGCGGTCGCGGCGACGACGAGCCCGACTCCCGCCGCGACGCGCGCCGTTCCCGCGGCCGACAGCGCGCCCGCCTCCGTTGCGGCCGCCCCGACGGCGCGACCGCACCGCGCGACCCCGATCGGCTCGCCCTCGTCCGCGCGGACGCCCAGCGCGACGCCGGCCGTCGACAAGCCCGCCGCTCCGTCGAAGCCGCTCGGCTTCACCACGGCCAGCACCTCCGGCGGTGCGTCGATCACGCCCAACCAGGTCGAGCTCAGGCGGATGATCGAGGCGAAGCTGAAGGCGATCGCCGCCGACGACCTGTTCGCCGTGCTCGGCCTGAAGCAGGACGCGACGCGCGAGCAGGTGAAGGCCGCCTATTTCCAGGCCGCGAAGGTCTTCCACCCCGACCGTTACGGCACGGCCGCCCTCGCCCCGTTGAAGGACGACGTCTCGAAGATCTTCCGCCGCATCAACGAGGCCTACGCCACGCTCTACGACGACAACCGCCGCGCGGCCTGGCTCAAGCGCAAGAGCGAGCCGCCCAAGGACGCCGCCGCGGAGGCGACGGCCCGCGCGATCCTCGACGCGGAGATGGCGTTCCTCCAGGGCGAGGTGGCCTTCAAGCGGCGTGACTGGGCGGGCGCCGTCGAGTCGCTCAAGCGCGCCGTCGAGCTGAACCCGACCGAGGGCGAGCACGTCGCGCTGCTGGCGTGGGCGAGGCTCTCCGGCAAGCAGGCTACGCTCGCCGAGATCAAGCCCGACCTGCTCAAGGCCATCCAGCTGTCATCGCGCTGCGCGCGCGCGCACTACTACCTCGGCGTCGTGCTGCGCGAGGAGGGCGACCTCGACCGCGCCGCGCTCGAGCTGCGCCAGGCGGTGGAGCTCGACAAGCGCCTCACCGAGGCCGCCGCCGAGCTGCGGGTGATCAACCTCCGCCGCGAGAAGAGCGACAAGGCGAAGGCCGGCCTGTTCGACCGCCTCCGCAACAAGAAGTAGCGGCTACTCCTCTTCCGTCTCGACGGTCGTGCCGCCGCTCTCCGGCGAGGGAGCGGCACCCGCGTACCAGCGCTCGATCACCTCGACGATCTGCCGCGCCTGCTTGGGCGACGAGATGTTGAAGCTCGATTGCTTGCGGTACACGCCGCCTGACTTCTTGAAGCGCACGATGGCGACCTTCGGCTCGCCCCACGCCTCGGTCTTCCGGTCCAGCTCCTCGTAGAAGAACATCACCGTCGCCCACGCGCCGCGGGTGAGGATCTCCTTCTTCAGCTCCCGCCGGACCGGCTTCCCCTCGTCCTCGTAGTTGTAGGAGACTTCGTCGATCGTCTCGGCCATGTTCTTCGTTCCTGCGTGCGCTCAGAGCGCGAGGTAGGCGCGGACCCGTTCGCGGTCGCGCTCGTTGAGGTCGATGAAGGCGATGCCCATGCCCGGGCTCTCCTCCGACTGATCCACCCGCACCACCCGCGCACGCGCGTGCACCGGCTGATCCCCGTCGACGGCCAGCTCCACCTCGAGCTGCTCGCCGACCTCGAACAGGAGGTCCGAGCGGAGAAACGCCCCGCCGAGCGACAGGTCGCGCGTGTCGAAGCGGATGGTCCCGTGGACGCGGTGCTGCGCGTCACCGACGAGGACCCGCACCTCCGCCGGCCGGCGCGGCGAGGCGCGCCGCTGCGCCTGCGTCATTCCACCACCGCGAGCGGCAGCACCTCGCGCAGGCCGAAGGTCAGCTCGCCACGGCCGGCGCCGGGCGCCCACAGCGCACCGCGGTGGAGCCGCGTGGCGGTCACCTCGGCGCCGTAGAGCGCATCGGGAGATCGCGTCCCCGAAGGGAGTGCAGGGAGCGGGAGCAGCTCGTGGCCGACGCGGAAGGCGCCGGTATCGCGGACGCGGCAACGCACCTCGCGGGCGCCCCCGCGCGACGACCACGCGACGGTGACCAGCAGCGGCTCGGTCGCGTCGGCAGCCTCGCTCCAGCGCAGCTCCAGGTCGCCGCCACGCTTGAGCGGCGCCACCGTCAGCGACGGGAATTCGCGCGGCGCGGTGATCTGCGCGGTGAACGGCCCCACCTCGTCGCCGCCCTCGCCCGCCACCTGATAGAAGCCGCCCGGATCGAGCGCGATCGCCCCGACGTCGCCGAGGCCGTAGACCACGCCCGTCACGTACGGGGTGAGATCGGGGTAGTGGCGCGGCGGGAGCATCGTCGCGTCCGTCGGCCCCTTGACCAGCAGACGGCCCGCATCGAGGAGCTGCACCACGTCGGGCGAGCTGGTCACTGCGCGCGCGACCTCCTCCGCGGCGTCCACCAGCCGGCACGTGCCCACCGGGATCGCCTCGTCGTCGGAGAGGCCGAGCACCACCGCAACGCGGGCGCTGTCGGTGGCGCGGTAGCGAACGAAGTGGCCGACCGCCTCGAAGCGCGGCGCAGCTTCGCCCGCGCGGGTGAAGGTGAGGGCCACCTGCGCCAGCGCGCGCTGCTCGGAGGCGGCCTCGCCCGCGTCGCGCCCCTCGTCGGGCGCGTTGCAGCCGAGGGTGAGCGCCGCGAGCGCGGCGAAGGTTCCGGTGTGAAGAGCGCGCATTTCCTGTCCGGGTCGCCCAGCAGCCGAGCGACCGCAACGCGCGAGTCTAACCGCGACCCGCGCGCCCAGCAAGCTTGATCGCGGTCGGCCTCGATCGCCCTTCTGGTATGATGCGCGCGCAATGCTTCGACCAGTGGGCAAGCAGCGCGTCGCGGCGGAGATCGTCGAGCAGCTCCGCGCGCTCATCCTGAAGGGCGCCTACGCTCCCGGACAGAAGCTGCCGCCCGAGCGCCGCCTCGCGGAGGAGCTGGGCGTCAACCGGGCCTCGCTGCGGGAGGCCATCAAGTCGCTCGAGCAGATGGGGCTGGTCAAGACGCGCCAGGGCGACGGCACGCGCGTGCTCGACTTCATGCAGACCGCCGGCGTGGAGCTGGTCTCGCACCTCATCCCGATCGACGGCACGCCGAACCTCGACCTGCTGGGCGACGTGCTCGAGTTCCGGCGGCTCTTCGGGCGCGAGGTGGCGCGGCTGGCCGCCGAGCGTGGCTCCGACGAGGATCTGAAGAAGATCGAGGCGCTCGTCGAGCGTGGAGCGAGCGCGGTGGAGCCGGAGGAGCTGCTCAAGCTCGACTTCGAGCTGTACGTCGCGCTCACGCAGGCGGGGAAGAACCGCGTGCTGCAGCTCCTCATCAATACGATCCGCGGCGCCGTCGAGAGCTACTCGGCCTTCTTCGCCGCCTTCAACCCGCCAGCGGCGACGGTGCGCAAGCACCACAAGGATCTCCTGCGCGCGCTCCAGGCCCGCGACGGCGACAAGGCCGCGGAGATCGCCGACGCGCACCTCAAGCGCGGCGCCGACCAGCTCCTCCAGCAGGCCCACCCGGAAACGGGCGCGTGACGCGAGGCCCGCGCGCAGCGCGGTGGTCTCACTGCGTTCGACATACCCCCCGCCTGCGTTCGCTGCGCTCACCGCGCTGGCGCGCGGGCTCCGGTAAGCGAACCGAACAATGGCCGAGCCAATTTCGAAGCGAAGCGAGATGAGGCGCGCGCTCGTCCTGCTCCTCCTGCCGGTTGGCTGCACCGCGAGCGCGCCCGGCGACGGCGGCGACGCGCCCGACCTCGCCCTCGGGCGCGACCTCGCGGGCGACTTCGCCCCCACCTCGTGGTTCCCCGAAGCGAGCCCGAACATGGAGCTCCTGCGCGCGGTGGGCGGCCGCTCCGCGAGCGACGTGACCGCGGTCGGCTCGGGCGGCACGATCATCCACTCGCGCGGCGACGGCACCTGGACGCGCGACACCACGCCCGCCGACGCCCACGACCTCAAGGCGCTCTGGACCGCCGCGACGAGCGACGCCTGGGCGGTCGGCGCCCAGGGCACCGTGTGGCGCACCGCCGGCGGCGGCGCGTGGCTCGTCGAGCCGACCGGCGTGACGACCAACCTCAACGGCGTGTGGGGAAGCGCGCCGGGCGACGTCTACGCCGTCGGAGATCGCATCGCCGGCAGCGGCGACGTGCACTCGATCTTCCACTCGCCCGGCGACGGCACGTGGGCCACCCAGGACCTGCCGCCGCTGGATGTCATGGTCAGCCAGCTCCTGGGCATCTGGGGCAGCGGCCCCTCGGACGTCTACGTCGTCGGCGCGCTCGGCACGATCCTCCACTCGAAGGGCGACGGCGTCTGGGTGGCGCAGGCGAGCGGCACGACGTCCGACCTCCTCTCGATCTGGGGCTCGAGCGCGACGGACGTGTGGGTCGGCGGCGTCGGCGGCACCCTGCTGCACTCGACCGGCGACGGCGCCTGGAGCGCGCAGAAGGTCCCGACCGCCGATCCGATCGCCGCCGTGTGGGGCTCGGGCGCGGCCGACGTGTGGCTGCTCACCGCGACCTGCCTCCTTGCGCACTCGACGGGACAGGGCGACTGGGCGATCACCGACTCGCCGGGCGGCACGCTCTGCGCGTCGCTGTGGGGCAGCGGCCCGCACGACCTCTACTTCGTCGGCGCCGGCGGCGAGATCCAGCACCGCCGCCGCTAGTGGGGACGCCGCCGCTAGTGGGGACGGTGTTGCTTTTCCTACACTTCTCCTCTCATGGAAAAGCTGCAGCCCGGAGAGAACTGTAGAAAAGTCAACACCGTCCCCAATCGGGTATCCTGCGCCGCAACATGACGGCGCCGCTAGTGGGGACGGTGTTGCTTTTCCTACACTTCTCCTCTCATGGAAAAGCTGCAGCCCGGAGAGAACTGTAGAAAAGTCAACACCGTCCCCAATCGGGTATCCTGCGCCGCAACATGACGATCACCCCCGAGGAGGTCCGCGTCACCGCCGAGCTGGCGCGCCTCGCGCTCAGCGACGAGGAGGTCGCGCGGATGACGCGCGAGCTCGGTGCGATCCTCGGCGCGATGGAGCGGCTCGCCGCGGTCGACGTGGAGGGCGTCGCGCCGATGACTCACGCAGTCGCCCTCGACTGCCCGGAGCGCGAGGACGTCGTCGGGCCGCAGCTCGGCGCCGAGCGCGCGCTCGCCGGGGCGCCGCGACGGAGCGGGCAATTCTTCGAGGTGCCGCGGGTGATCGCGCACGACAAGGAAGGCTGAGGTGCCCGGCGAGACGCACTTCCTGTCCGCCACCGAGATCGCCCACGCGGTCGGCGGCCGCGCGCTCTCGGCGGTGGAGGTGGCGCAGGCGCACCTCGCCCGCATCGCGCGTGAGGACGGGGCGCTCGGCTGCTGGCTCCGCGTCGACGAGGCGGGCGCGCTCGCGCAGGCCGAGGCGGTCGACCGCGCGGTCGCGCGCGGGGATCACCTGCCGCTCGCCGGCGTCCCGGTCGGGCTCAAGGATCTCTTCGTCACCGAGGGGCTGGAGACCACCGCCGGCTCGCGGATCCTCGCCGGCTGGATCCCGCCCTACGACGGCACCGCGGTGGCGCGCCTCCGTCGGGCCGGCGCGGTGATCCTCGGCAAGCTCAACATGGACGAGTTCGCGATGGGCTCGTCGAACGAGAACTCCGCCTACGGCCCGGTCCACAACCCGTGGGACCCCACGCGCGTCCCGGGCGGCTCGTCGGGCGGGTCGGCCGCCGCCGTCGCTGCCGGGCTGTGCGCGCTGTCGCTCGGCACCGACACCGGCGGCTCGATCCGGCAGCCCGCCTCGCTGTGCGGCGTCGTCGGGATCAAGCCGACCTACGGCCGCGTCTCGCGCCACGGGGTGATCGCCTTCGCCTCGTCGCTCGACCAGGTCGGGCCGCTCGGTCGCACCGCCCTGGACTGCGCCCTCGCGCTCGAGGCGCTCGCCGGGCACGACCCGCTCGACGCCACCTCGATCGACGCCCCGGTCCCGCGCTACACCGACGCCTGCCGCGAGCCCGTCGAGGGGCTGCGCGTCGGCGTCCCCGAGAGCTTCTTTTGCGCCGCGGGCCTCGACGCGCAGGTCGGCGCGCTCGTTCGCGCCGCGATCGGCAAGCTCGAGTCGCTCGGCGCGCGCGTCGTCCCCATCGAGCTGCCCAACGCCGAGCACTCGCTCGCCACCTATTACTTGATCGCGCCGGCCGAATGCTCCTCGAACCTCGCGCGCTACGACGGCGTGCGCTACGGCCTGCGCGTCCCGTCGGGCGACCTCGGCCAGATGTACAAGGCGACGCGCGCCGCCGGCTTCGGCCCCGAGGTGAAGCGGCGGATCATGCTCGGCACCTACGCGCTGCGCACCGGCTACTACGACGCCTACTACCTGCGCGCGCAGAAGGTCCGCGCCCTCATCAAGCGCGACTTCGACCGCGCCTTCGAGGCGTGCGACGTGATCGCCACGCCCACCTCGCCCGTCGCTGCGTGGCAGCTCGGCGAGCGGACGATCGAAGGCTGTGGCGACCCGCTCGCGATGTACCTCGCCGACATCTACACCATCTCCTGCAACCTCGCCGGGCTGCCCGGCCTCTCGGTGCCGTGCGGCTTTGTCGACGGGAAACTGCCGGTCGGCCTGCAGCTCCTCGGGCCGCCGCTCGGCGAGGCGAACGTGCTGCGCGTCGCCGCCGGCTACCAGCGGGCGACCGACTGGCACACGCGCCACCCGGCCTCCACCGTCGGAGGCGCGGCATGAGCCGGTACGAGCCGGTGATCGGCCTCGAGTGCCACGTCCAGCTCCAGACGCGGAGCAAGCTGTTCTCGGCGGCCTCGGCGAGCTTCGGCGGCGAGCCGAACGACCACACCGATCCCTACACCCTCGCGCTGCCCGGCACGCTGCCCGTGCTCAACCGCCGCGCCGTCGAGTACGCGCTCCGGATGGCGCTCGCCACCGGCTGCCGCGTCCGCCGCGTGTCGCGCTTCGCGCGCAAGCACTACTTCTACCCCGACCTGCCCAAGGGCTATCAGATCTCGCAGTACGACGAGCCCTACGCCGAGGGCGGCGCGATCGGGTTCCTCCTCGACGGGCAGCCGCGCCGCGTGGCGCTCACCCGCATCCACCTCGAGGAGGACGCCGGCAAGAGCACCCACGTCGGCGGGGCGCCGACCTCGCTGGTCGACCTCAACCGCGCCGGCGTGCCGCTGATCGAGGTGGTGAGCGAGCCCGAGATCCGCTCGGCGAAGGAGGCGGCGGAGTACCTGCGCGCGCTGCGCCAGCTCGTGCGGTGGCTCGACATCTGCGACGGCAACATGGAGGAGGGCTCGCTCCGCTGCGACGCCAACGTCTCGGTGCGCCCCGTCGGTGCGACCACGCTCGGCACGCGCACCGAGCTGAAGAACATGAACTCGTTCCGCCACGTGCAGCAGGCGATCGAGTACGAGGTGGCGCGTCAGACCGCGCTGTGCGAGCGCGGTGAGCGCGTGGTGCAAGAGACGCGGCTGTGGGACGCCGATCGCGGCTCGTCGCACCCGATGCGCAGCAAGGAGGAGGCGCACGACTACCGCTACCTCCCCGAGCCGGACCTGCCGCCGCTGCACATCGCCGACGAGGAGGTGGAGCGGGCGCGCACGTCGCTGCCGGAGCTGCCGCTCGCACGGCGGGCGCGCTTCGTGGAGCGGCTCGGGCTGACGGATCAGGACGCGGCGCTCCTCACCACCGAGCGGCCGATCGCCGACTACGTCGAGCAGGTGATCGCCGCGGGCGCGGACGGAAAGCGCGCCGCGAACTGGGTCGCCTCCGAGGTGCTGCGCGAGCTGAACCGTGCCGAGCGTTCGATCGCCGACTGCCCGATCGCACCGCCCGCGCTGGCGGGGCTTTGCCGGCTGGTCGACGACGGCACCATCAGCGGCAAGATCGCCAAGGACGTGTTCGGCAAGATGTGGGCGTCGGGGCGCGGCGCCAAGGAGATCGTCGAGGCCGAGGGGCTGGTGCAGCTCACCGACGAGGCGGCGATCGAGGCGGCCTGCCGCGCGGCGGTGGAGGCGAACCCGCAGCAGGTCGGCAAGTACCGTGCGGGCAACGACAAGCTCATCGGGTTCTTCGTCGGGCAGGTGATGAAGGCGACGCGCGGCAAGGCGAACCCCGAGATGGTCAATCAGATGCTGCGGAGGTTGCTCTCTTGAGCCGGATGAACGAGGTCCTCTCCCCGCTCGCCTGGTCGCACGGCGTGCTCGCGCTGCTCGACCAGCGGCTCCTGCCGACGGAGGAGGTGTGGCGCGAGTACCGCGACCACCGCGACGTGGCCACCGCGATCCGCGAGATGGTCGTCCGCGGCGCCCCGGCGATCGGCTGCACCGCCGCCTACGGCGTGGCGCTTGCTGCATTGCAGCACGCCGACCTCGACGAGGCGATCGCGCTGCTGGCGGCGACCCGCCCGACGGCGGTGAACCTGTTCTGGGCGCTCGAACGGATGAGGCGCGTGGCGCCGCGCACCCCCGAGGCGCTGGTGCGCGAGGCGATCGCCATCCACGAGGAGGACATCGCCGCGTGCAAGGCGATGGGCGCGCACGGCGCCGCGCTGCTGCCGGCGGGGTGCGTGCTCACCCACTGCAACGCCGGCGCACTCGCCACCGGCGGCTACGGCTCGGCACTCGGCGTGATCCGCGCCGCCGTCGCCCGCGGCACGAAGCTCGAGGTGCTCGCCGACGAGACGCGCCCCTTCCTGCAGGGCGCGCGGCTCACCGCCTGGGAGCTGATGAAGAGCGGCATCCCGGTCACGCTGATCACCGACAACATGGCCGGCCACTTCATGGCGCGCGGCAAGGTGCAGTCGGTGGTGGTGGGCGCCGATCGGATCGCCGCCAACGGCGACACGGCGAACAAGATCGGCACCTTCTCCGTCGCCGTGCTGGCCCGCGAGCACGCCATCCCCTTCTACGTGGCGGCCCCGCGCTCGACGATCGACCGCGCGATCGCCGACGGTCGCGGCATCCCGATCGAGGAGCGTGCGCCACGCGAGGTGACGCACGTCGGCGGGGTGCAGGTGGCGCCGACCGGGGTCGCCGTCGGCAACCCGGCCTTCGACGTGACGCCGGCGAAATACATCACCGCGATCGTCACCGAAGCGGGCGTCGCGCGGCCGCCCTACGGGGAATCGATCGCGGCGCTGTTCGAGTAACCGATCGGAATCCGATCACAATTCGCTTGACTCGGGGTCGGCGGAAAATACAATGCCGCCTCTGTCGCAGCTTCCAGGAGCAATCTCATGTACGCCGTCATCACCACCGGTGGCAAGCAGTACCGGGTTCAGCAGGGCGAGACCCTGCGGGTCGAGAAGATCGAAGCCGAGCCCGGCAAGTCGATCGAGTTCACCGACGTCCTGCTCGTCGCCGATGGGGACAACATCCAGGTCGGCGCTCCCCACGTCGCCGGCGCCAAGGTGACCGCCGAGGTCGTCGGCGCCGGCAAGGGCGAGAAGCTGGTGATCTTCAAGTACCGGCGCCGCAAGGGCTACCGTCGGAAGACGGGGCACCGCCAGCCGTTCACCGCGCTCAAGATCACGTCGATCAGCGCCTAATCGAGGGACCAGGCCATGGCTCATAAAAAAGGTGGCGGATCGTCGAAGAACGGGCGCGACTCGCAGCCCAAGATGCGAGGCGTGAAGGTCTTCGGCGGCGAGCACATCAAGGCCGGCGGCATCATCGTGCGGCAGGTGGGGACGGTGATCCACGCCGGCTCCAACGTCGGCGTGGGCCGCGACCACACGCTGTTCGCCCTCATCGAGGGCACCGTCCAGTTCGAGCGCAAGGGCAAGACCCGCCGCAAGGCGTCGGTCGTCCCGGCCGCTCCCGCCGCGTAGCTCTTCCCCGGCCGCCCCGGCGGCACCCCCATGCAGTTCATCGACGAAGTCACCATCCACGTCCGCGGCGGCGACGGCGGCGACGGCTGCGTCGCCTTCCGGCGGGAGAAGTTCGTTCCGCGCGGCGGCCCCTCGGGCGGCGACGGCGGCGACGGCGGTTCGGTGGTCCTCGAGGCCGACCCGCAGCTCGGCACGCTGCTCGACCTCCGTTACCAGCAGCACTACCAGGGGCGCCGCGGCGAGCACGGCCAGGGGCGCGATCGCTTCGGCAAGGCGGGCGAGGACCTGCGGGTGCGCGTGCCGGTGGGGACGCTGGTCCGCGACGCGGCCACCGGCGAGCAGCTCGCCGACCTGGTGAAGGCGGGGGCGCGGTTCGTCGCCGCGCAGGGCGGCCGCGGCGGACGCGGCAACATCCAGTTCGCCACCTCGACCAACCAGGCGCCGCGAACCGCCGAGGACGGCACGCCCGGCGAGGAGCGCGCGCTCCGCCTCCAGCTGAAGCTGCTCGCCGACGTCGGGCTGATCGGCTATCCGAACGTCGGCAAGTCCACCTTCATCGCGCGGGTGTCGCGCGCTCGCCCCAAGATCGCCGACTACCCGTTCACCACGCTGGCGCCGAACCTCGGCGTGGTCGGCCTGACCGGCGAGCGATCGTTCGTGCTCGCCGACATCCCTGGGCTCATCGAGGGTGCGGCCGAGGGGCATGGCCTCGGCCACCGCTTCCTGCGCCACGTCGAGCGGACCAGCGTTCTGCTCCACCTGGTGGAGCGCAGCGACGAGCCGGGCCGCGATCCGCTCCACGACTACGACGTGATCTGCCGCGAGCTCGAGCGCTACGATCCGGCCCTCGCGGGCCGGCCGCAGCTGGTGGCGCTGACCAAGCTCGACCTCACCGAGACCCGGGCGGCCTTGCCCGCGCTGCAGCAGGCGTTCGCTGCCCGGGGCGTCGAGCTGCACGCCGTGTCCGCGGCGACCGGGGAAGGCGTGGGTCCGCTGCTGGAGGTCCTGTGGGCGCGCCTCGCCGCCTCGCGGGCCACCTAGCGCCTGCCGTGCCAGCGACGGCAGGATCCCTCTGCGGCGCGTCTCCGCGCCGGGGGCCGGTCGCCTTGACCACCCCTAGCCCCTCTGATATACAGCGGGTTTATTGACCATCGGAGAGCCGACAGAACGGCTGCCCGCGCCGTGCGTCGGTAACGAAGGGCCGGTCCACGCTCCAGAGAGGATCCAACCCATGAACGGTACCCGTCTCGCCGGCGGCGTCGTGGCCGCCCTCGTCGCCCTGAGCCCGATCGCCTCGCGCGCCGACAACCCTCCGCCGGCTGATGACCCGGGCGTCGCGGCCGCTGCCGCCGCGCCCGCTGCCCCGCCGCCGACCCAACCGCTGGGTGCCCCCGCACCGGCGGCCGTCACCGCTTCCGCGGTCCCGGCCCCGTCGAGCGGCGCCTCGTACACGGTCCGGCTGCATGACCTCGAACGCCGCGTCAACGAGCTGAAGGAGCAGATCTTCCGCTCGAAGGCCCGCCTCAACCTCCTCAAGGAGACGGTGCTCCACGGCGTCATCGCCGGCTCGCGCGCGCTGATCACGCACCGCAACGAGATGGGCTCCACCTACACGCTCATCAAGCTGGTCTACGCGCTCGACGGCGCGGAGATCTTCGCCAAGAGCGACGAGAACGGCCACATCGCCGACACCCAGGAGTTCGAGATCTTCAACGGCAACATCGTGCCCGGCAACCACACGCTCTCGGTGCTGATGGTCTACCAGGGCAACGGCTACGGCGTCTTCTCGTACCTCAAGGGCTACAAGTTCAACGTGAAGGACTCGCACACCTTCGCCGCCGCCGAGGGCAAGCAGACGCAGCTGAAGGTCGTCGGCTACGAGAAGGGCAACCCGATCACCACCGACCCCAAGGACCGCCCGGCCGTCGACTTCCGCGAGAACATCGTCGTCGACAAGAACGCCGGCGGCGGCGCGGCCGAGAGCAAGAAGTAGTATGCGCCACCGTCGCATCGCGTTGGCCGCCCTGCTCGCCGGGCCGGTCCTGCCCTCGGGCGTGCGCGCCGACGAGGTGGATGACCTCACGCAGCGCGTGGTGCAGATCGAAGCGCGAGTCAAGGAGCTGGACAGCGAGCTGAAGCCGGCGCCCAAGGGGTCGGAGCAGGATCTCGCGGATCGCCGCCTGATCGACGCCCAGGTCCTCTACGAGCTGAAGAACTACGAAGCCGCCTCGACGATCCTGCTCGACATCGTCCAGAAGTACGAGCACTCGAGCGCCTACCCCGAGGCGCTCTACTTCCTCGCCGACTCGCTGTACCTCGAGCGTGACTTCCTCTCCTCGCGCAAGTACTTCGAGGCGGTGATCGAGCTCGGCCCGACGGGGAAGCGCTACCAGGAGACGCTGCAGCGCCTGATCGAGCTGTCGCTGTACACGGGCGACTACACGCCCGTCGACGGCTACATCAAGAAGCTCGGCGAGATGCCGCCCGGCAAGCAGCTGGCGTCGGTGCCGTACGTCAAGGGCAAGTACTTCTACTTCCGCCAGCGGTGGGACGACGCGCTCGCCGCCTTCGCGCAGATCGACCAGAGCCACAGCTACTGGTTCCACGCCCAGTACTTCGTCGGCGCCACGCAGGTCGCGCAGAAGAAGCTGGTGGACGCCATCACCACCTTCGGCGGGATCCTCAAGGTCGAGCCGAAGACCGACTCGCAGAAGCGGATCGTCGAGCTGGCGCACATGGCGCTCGGCCGCATCTTCTACGACCGCGCGCAGTTCACCAACGCCGACACCGAGTATTCGAAGATCGGCCCGCGCTCGGAGCTGTTCGCCGAGGCGCTGTACGAGCAGGCGTGGGTGGCGATCAAGGCGGGCGAGTTCAAGAAGGCCTTCCACGCGCTCGACCTGCTGCTGCTCGCCAAGCCCGACGACCCGCAGGTGCCCGAGGTCAAGCTGCTCATCGGCAACCTCCACATCCGCGAGGGAGAGTGGGCCGGCGCCACCGAGTCCTTCACCAAGACGCGCGACGAGTTCGAGCCGATCCACAAGTCGCTCGACGAGATCCTGTCGAAGCAGACCGACCCGCAGCGCTACTTCGCCGAGCTCATCGGCAAGAACCTCGGAAAGTTCGACGTCACCAGCTACCTGCCGCCGCTGGTGATCAAGTGGGTCAAGGCGTCGCCCGACGTGGAGCACCTGATCAACGTCACCAACGACGTCAACGACCTCAAGCGCTCGCTCGACGAGTCCGAGGAGATCGTGAAGCGCCTCGACAAGGCGATCACCGGGCCGCAGCGGGTGAACGTGTTCCCCGAGCTGGCGCGCGCGCGGGCGCAGGCGACAGGCGCCTCCAATGAGGTCGGCGACGTCGAGAAGAAGCTCTTCGAGAGCGAGCGGCGGCTGATGGCCCCGGTCGTCGGCGTCGAGCGCGCCCAGCTCGACGCGCTCGCCGCGCAGCGCGCCAGCCTCGAGATGCGGCTCGCGAACCTGCCCACCTCCGCCGACTCCTACGACGAGCGGCTGAAGAAGGCGCGCAGCAACTTCGACGGCGTGGACCGCGCCCTGTCCGAGCTGAACGTCGAGCTGGCGAGCTACTCCGCCAAGCTGGTGGCGATCGAGAAGTACTACCACGACACGCAGAAGGACCAGAAGATCGACGGGCAGCAGTTCACGCAGGACGTGGGCGGCCTGCGCGCCCTCGAGGCGGAGCTGCGCGGCCAGTACGACCAGCTGCGCCGCGACGTCGACGATGCGATCCAGTCGGTCGGCATCGACGACGCCCAGATGCAGGACGAGCAGGCGGCCAAGGCGCAGCTCGAGCAGGTCATGCAGCAGGAGCACGACCTCGGCGCCACCGTACGGGCCCGCCTCCAGGGCGCCGACCGCGTGAAGGTGGATCAGATCGAGACCGTGCTCGCCCGCGTCCAGGCGGCCGACCATCTCCTCGCGAGCTTCAACACGCGCATCGACGGGCTGGTGGACGATCGCCTCTCCGAGATCAAGACGGCGCTCGCCGAGGAGAAGGCACACGTCGCCGAGTACCGGCTCGCGCTCTCGGGTGACACCGGCGAGGCGACCGTCGTCGGCGCCGGCATCACCAGCGAGAGCTTCAAGGCGGTGGCCGAGCGCTTCTACCAGATCGTCGTGCGCGCCGACGTCGGCATCGTCGACGTCGCCTGGGCCCTCAAGCAGAACAAGACCGACGAAGATCAGCGCCTGGTGCGCGAGGAGAAGCGCGAGCTGAAGCTCCTCGACGACGAGTTCAAGCAGGTTCTCAAGGAGTAGGCCCGACCATGACCCGTTGGCTGCTCCGCCTCTCCGTCGTCTCGCTCTCCCTCGGGCTCGTCGCCCCGTTCGCCGCCGCCGATGGCCGGCGCCCCGGTGGCGACGCCGCGCCCTCCGCCGAAGACATCAAGGAGCTGGACTCGATCCAGCAGGCGGTCGGGATGTTCGAGGCCGCCTCGAAGGACTACCGCGGTACCGTCTCGCACATCGTCAAGCAGGAGTACGAGAAGAAGCGCCGGGAGCTGCAGTCGCGCTACGACAAGCAGATCACCGTCGTCGAGAAGGAGATGAAGGACCGGCGGGTCGACGCGATCGCGCAGTTCGAGCGCTTCCTCGCCAAGTACCCCTCCGACAAGCGCTGGACGCCCGACGTCATCTTCCGTCTCGCCGAGCTGTACTTCGAGCGCGCCAACGACGAGTACCTCGCCGCCGTCGATGCCGCGCAGAAGGCGGCCGAGGCTGCGAGCAAGGATCCGAACGCCCAGGTCGCCGCGGCGCCGCCGACGCCCGACTACAACAAGACGATCGATCTCTACAAGAAGCTCATCACCGACTTCCCCGACTACCGCCTCATCGACGGCGCGTACTACCTGATGGGCTACTGCCTCGGCGAGATGACCAAGGAGGCCGAGGCGCGGCAGGCCTTCCTCGCGCTGGTGTGCACGAACAAGTTCAAGGCGCTCGATCCGCCGCCGCCCCCTCAGCCCACGCGCGCCCACTCGGCGACCGCGTTCGTCGACCCCTACCTCGATTGCAAGCCGATCAAGGCCGACTCGCGCTTCACGCCCGAGGCGTGGACGCGCATCGGCGAGAACCACTTCGAGGTGAACGAGCTCGAGCTGGCGATCGCGGCGTTCGCGCGCGTGCTCGACTTCAAGGACTCGCCCTACTACGACAAGGCGCTCTACAAGCTCGCCTGGTCGTACTACCGCGCCGACAAGTACCTCGACGGCGTCAAGAAGTTCGACGAGCTGGTCGTCTTCTCGGACACGAAGAAGGGCGAGACCGGAAGAGAGGGCTCCGACCTGCGCCAGGAGTCGGTGCAGTACCTCGGCATCTCGTTCGCGGAGAAGGACTGGAACGGCGACGCGCTCGACGACTACCCGGCGCCGCTGCCCACCGATCCTCCGTCGGTGGCGCTCGAGAAGACGAAGGCCGCCGCCCTCACCCGCATCGAGGACTTCTACCGTGGGCGCGAGAACGAGCCGCACGTCCACGAGATCTACCAGAAGCTCGGCGACATCTTCTTCGACGAGACCGAGTACGACAAGGCGATCGTCGTCTACAAGAAGCTCATCGAGAAGTGGCCGCTCGACGCCGACAACCCGAAGGTGCAGGACCGCATCGTCCTCGCCTACGAGCGCAAGCGCGAGTTCGATAAGGCGCTCGAGGAGCGAGGGCGCCTGGCGAGGGACTACCTGCCCAACTCCGAGTGGGGCAAGCACAACCGCGACAACCTCGAGGCCGTAAAGGCCGCCGCCGATTACGCCGAGATGGCGCTCTTGAAGTATGCCTACGACCACCACAAGGCGGCCCAGGCGCTCAAGAAGCTCGCGCTCGCCTCGAACCCGCCCGACGGCAAGAAGCTCGAGCTGGCGCAGAAGGAGTACTCGCTCGCCGCGGACGGCTACGAGAAGTACCTCGAGCAGTACACCAACTCGAAGAACACCTACGAGTACACCTTCTTCTACGCCGAGACGCTCTTCTACTCGGCGCGCTTCGCCGAGGCGGCGACGCAGTACGAGAAGGTCCGCGACTCGAACCTCGACAACAAGTACCTCGAGGACTCCGCCTTCAACGCGGTGAAGGCGTACGAGGCGCTGATCGACGGCGAGACCAAGTCGGGCAAGCTCGTGCTGCCGCCGATACCCTCGACGGACAAGGTGAAGCCGCCGGTCACGCCGCTCGAAATCCCGGACGAGGTCAAGAAGCTGCAGCTCGCGTACGACGCGTACGCGAAGCACGTCCCGGGCTCGGCGCGCCTCGCGACGATGGCCTACAAGGCGGCGGAGGTGGACTTCAAATACCTCCACTTCGACGAGGCGCGCCCGCGCATGCAGGACATCGTCGACAAGTACTGCTCCGAGCCGGTCAGCGCCGATGCCGGCAAGGCGATCCTCACCAGCTACACGATCGACAACGACCTCGACAAGATCGTCGAATGGTCGGAGAAGCTGCTGAAGTCGAAGTGCGGCGGCGGCCTCGCATCGAGCGCGTCGGCGAGCGCGACGCCGGGCAAGCCGGGGCAGCCGGCGGGCAAGGGGGCCAGCGACGCCGACGGCATCGCCATCACCCTCAACGACGCGAAATTTCAGCTCGCGCAGAAGCTGTTCGACGCGGGCGACTTCGAGAAGGCGGCCGAGGCGTTCGTGAAGGTGGTCGACGGCAACCCGACCAACATCGGCGGCAACAACGACAAGGCGCTCAACAACGCCGCCGTGGCCTTCGAGAAGACGAACCGCTTCGCGGCGGCCACGAAGGTCTACGAGCGCATTGTCAACGAGTACCCGCAGAGCGACTTCGTCGACGACGCGCTGTTCCGTACCGCCTTCAACTACCAGCGCTTCTTCGAGTTCGACAAGGCGGTCGTCAGCTACGAGCGGCTCGCCACCGACAAGCGCTTCGCGGGCTCGAAGCACCGCACCGACTCGCTCTACAACGCGGCCAACATCCTCGACAACGAGCAGGACTACCAGAAGGCCGCGGCGATGTTTCAGACCTATTCGAAGGACCCGAACGTTAAGAGGGAGGACCAGGCAGAAGCGTTCTTCCGCTCGGGGACGATCTACTTGAAGGCCAAGGACACCAAGAAGGCGATCGCGGCGTTCCGCGACTTCCTCAAGAACTTCCCCGGCGATCCGAAGCGCGAGATCGAGGCGCAGTACCGCATCGCCGAGGCGCTCGAGATGCAGGGCGACCACCGGGGCGCCATGGATCAGTACCGCAAGGTCGCCGGCGAGGGAGCGCGCGTGCCCGCCGCCTCCGACGCCGCCGAGGGTCCGGCCCACGCCGACTTCATCCTCGCCGAGCAGGAGCTGCAGAACGGCTTGGAGAAGATGAAGCTGCAGCTCGGCACCTCGAAGAACGCAGCGGCGGAGTTCCAGAAGGCGTTCCAGAAGTTCAAGGACGAGATCGCGCACATGACCGGCGAGTACAACCGCGTCATCGGCTACAAGCGCGTGACCTGGGCGCTCGCCGGCTACTTCCGCATCGGCTACATCTACGAGCTGCTGTCGCGCAACCTGGCGGCGCTGCTCACCGCGCCCTGCCCGAAGGAGATCGAGAAGAAGTTCAAGCAGGAGGGCTGCGACGTGTACCTGCAGGGCCTGCAGGACGCGATCGGCCCGCAGGTGCAGGCCGTCGACGAAGAGGTCATCAAGCGCTACCGCACGACGCTCGAGCAGGCGGCCAAGCTCGGCGTGTCCAACGAGTGGACGAAGCTGGCGCGGCAGCGCGCGAACGCCTTCAAGCCGGAAGAGTTCCCGATGATCAAGGACGAGCGCGTCGAATACCAGATGGAGGCGCCGTAATGCGCCGGCTCACGCGCGTCTTCGGCCTCGGCCTCGGCCTCGGGCTGTCGCTGGCTCCAGGCCTTGCTGCAGCGCAACAGCCGGCGTCCCAACAGCCGGCCGCGCTGCCTGCCCAGCCGGGCGGTGATCCCATTCCGGACACGGCCGAGGCGAACGACCTCATCAAGAAGGGCCGCTACGAGGACGCCATCACCGCGTGCAAGCGCGCCCTCGGCCGCGACGAGCGCTACGTCCCCGCGCTCATCGCGATGGCGAAGTCGTACTTCTACCTGAAGAAGTACGAGTTCACGACGGCGATCGTCGATCTGGCGCAGAAGCTCGATCCCAACAACGCCGAGAGCTACAATTTGCTCGGCTATGTTGCACTGCAGCGAAACGACAGCATCTCGGCGACCGCGGCGTTCAAGAAGGCCACCGAGCTCAAGGACGACTACGGCATCGCGTGGAACTCGCTGACCGCGATGTACGTGCTGTCGAAGAACTACGACGCGGCCGTGCCGGCGGGGGAGAAGGCGGTGGCGCTGCTGCCGAACCTGGCCAAGGCGCACCTCAACCTCGGCGCGGCCTATCGCGGCAAGATGATGTACCCCGAGGCGGAGAAGGAGCTGCGGCGCGCGCTCGAGCTGGATCAGAACTACGCCGACGCGTATTTCGACCTCGGGATCATGTACCTCGACGCTCCGGCCGGGAAGATCGGCACGAACCTTGACCTGATCCCGAAGCTGAACCAGGCGATCGACTACCTCGGGCGCTACAAGAACCTCGCGAGCTACCACCTGGCGAAGGACGACCCCGCGGACGGCTACATCGACGAGGCGCGCAAGGGGATCGATCGCGAGCAGAAGCGGCTCCAGCGGCTCGAGAAGCAGAAAGAGCGTGACCGCGCCAAGGCAGCGGCCGCCGCGCAGCAGCCGGCAGCCCCAGCGGCCGAGGCAGCCCAGCCGCCTGCTGCACCGCAGCAAGCTCCCGCTGCACCGCAGCAACCGGCCGCGCTGTCCCCGGGAGGCAACCCATGATCCGCTCCGGCATCCTGGCCGTTGCTGCGTGGCTGGCGCTCGCCGCGCCCGTCGCCCGCGCGGGAGACCCGCCCGCCGAGGGCGCCGCCGCGCCGAAGGTGAAGGTGGAGCGCTCGGCGTCGGGGCAGAAGATCTTCCGCATCACCGAGGGCATCGTCGTCGAGGGGAAGATCCAGAAGCCGAACGCCTTCTATGTCCTCCAGCGCTCGGCGATCGACTACGACTGGGAGAGCCTCAAGCAGGACTTCCTGCCGAAGATCCTCGAGGCCACTTCGCACCACCCGTTCTGAGAGAGGCACGCGCACAATGGGCCAGATCCAGAGACCAGGGGGAGGGCCGGGCGCTTCGTCGTCCCCTGCGCAGGGTCCGAAGATCCTCCGCATCGGCATCATCCAGAGCGGAAAGATCGTCGAGGAGCGCCTCGTCCGAAAGCGCGAGAACGTGACGGTCGGGCAGTCGGCGAAGAACACCTTCGTCGTGCCGGCGTCGAACGCGCTGCCGAAGACCTTCACGCTCTTCGAGCTGACCGGGCAGGGCTACGCGCTCAACTTCACCGACGGCATGGACGGCCGCATCGCGTTCGAGCCGAACACCACGCCGGTGACGCTGGCGCAGCTGCGGCAGAAGGCGCAGCGGCACGGCGACTCGTTCCACACGGTGCTCTCCGAGCGCTCGCGCGGGAAGATCGTCGTCGGCGACGTCACGGTGCTCTTCCAGTTCGTGGCGCCGCCGCCGGTGCAGCCGCGGCCGCAGCTGCCGCCGTCGGTGCGCGGCTCGTTCACGCAGAACATGGACTGGCCGCTGATCGGGCTGGTCGCCTTCTTCCTGTTCGGCCACTTCGGCGGCGCGTTCTACCTCACCCACTACGTCGATTGGCCGCGCAAGCCCGACATCGAAGAGATCCCGGATCGCTTCGTGTCGATGATGGTGCCGAAGAAGGTGGAGGAGAAGAAGCCCGACAAGGTGGACCCGAACCTCAACAAGGGTGAGGCGAAGGTCGAGAAGAAGAAGGGCGGCGGCGACGGCGAGAAGAAGAAGGCGGCCGCCGGGCCGGTCGACCCCGAGGCCAAGGCCCGCGCCGACGCCGAGCGGCGCGCGCGGCTCGCCAAGGAGGTCGCGAGCATGGGCGTGCTGAAGGTGATCGGCGCCAAGGGCCAGGATGGCGCGGTGGCCGACCTGCTCAAGAACGGCGACCCGGGCGGCAACGCGGACGCGGTGTTCTCGCAGGTCGGCGGCGTGGGCGTGGCCTCGAGCGGCGACGGCGGCGGGCTCCACGCGGCGCGCGGCGCCGGCGGCACCGGCACCGCCAAGGGCATCGGCGGACTGCGCGCTTCGGGCCCGGGCGAGGTCGGCAGCGGCGAGAGGGGCGTCGAGAAGGTGGCGGTGCTCCGTGGCTCGGTGAAGGACTCGACGCCGCTCGATATGGACGGCTCGCTGGATCCGAACGTCGTCGCCAACACCATCCGCAGTCGCAAGGGCGCGATCATCGCGTGCTACGAGAAGGCCCTCAAGCGCAACCCGTCCCTCGCCGGCAAGGTGCAGCTGCGCTTCACGATCAGCGCGATCGGCAAGGTGACGGCGGCGGAGATCGACACCAACACGCTCGGCGACGACGAGGTCGGCTCCTGCATGGTGACGATCGTGAAGACGTGGCGCTTCCCGGCTCCGGCGGGCGGCGAGGTGCAGTTCTCCTACCCGTTCGTGTTCCAGTCCGCGAAATAGCGCGTCCGCCTTCCGAACCCATTGCTCACCGTCCGCCTCTACCGCGCGAAAACCTCTTCGCGAAAACTTGAACGCCCCGCGACGCGGGTGCTACCTACAGCAGCAGGCGGTCAGGCAGTCGGCACGCAGCGCGAAGCAGGACAGCCGTAACGTTGACATGACGTACCTGTTTGTGGATACTGACGCCCTCTTGAAGTCCACCCAGTGAAGAAAGGGGTTGGTTGATGCGGAGCATCCCTCGACGCTGGACGGTCGCTTTTGCCCCGTTCGCGGTGCTGATCGGCACCGGCGCGTTCGCAGCGAACGACGGCCGGACGACGGCGGCGGACGTCGGCTTTTCGAAGCAGGCAAACCTGTCGCCCCAGGAGACGCTGTCGCAGTCGAAGGAGTACGTAAATAAGATGCAGGAGCGACTGCGCAAGGTGGTCCAGCTGCAGGAGATCGCCAAGCGCCAGAAGGACATCATCAAGCTCAATTGCGTCAACGACAAGCTGCTGCAGCTCAAGGGTCACCTCGCCGTCAACGACCAGGCGATGAACAACATGAACGAGGCGATCGGCAAGGGCGACGAGATCACCCGGCAGCACGAGTTCACGCGCATCACGATCCTTTTCGAAAAGGTCGACGTGCTCGGCACCGAGGCGGAGAACTGCATCGGCGACTCCGAAATCTACGTCGGCAATGCGCGGGTGGACGTCGAGATCGACCCCTCGATTCCGCAGGTCGACGTGACCGACCCGGGCTATCCGACGCTGAACGTCGAACGGCCCCCCCAGGCCAGCGCCACCCTCTGAGCTTCGGCCAGACCGTGCCCACTCAATCTCACGCCAGGCGACCGCGCTTGGATAGCAGGGAAGCCAACTCATGATGCGGCGGCTTGCAGTGCTCGCTGGCATCGCGATCCTCGGCGGCGGCGTCGCTCGCGCCGAGGGGCCGGGCGTGAAGCTCGGCGAATCGCTCGTCCTGCACCCGGGGCTCTCCGTTGGCGGCGGCTACGACTCGAACGTCTTCTACTCGAGCGGCACGGGCAGCGATTCGGCGCCGGTGGGCGGAGGCTACCTCGACGTTCGACCCACGCTCGACCTCTCCACGCTGTCGGGGCAGCGCGGCGGCGAGACACCCCACTCCCTCGACTTCCGCCTGCACCTCGGCGGCGATCTGCGCTTCCTCATGCCGACGAACCCGATTTTCGTCGGCCACAACAGCTACAACGCCGACGCGGGCGTCGCCGTGGCGATCAACCCCTTCGGCAACTATCGCCTCGATCTGTTCGCGAACTGGATGCGGCTGTCACAGACGCCCTACAGCTCCTCGACGGCGGCGGCGAGCGGAAACATCGACAGCGACCAGGCCCAGGCCGGCCTCGAGCTGCGCTTGCGGCCGGGCGGTCAGCGGCTCGAAATCACCCTGCGCGATGTCCTCACCACGTACCTCTTCGAAGATGCTGGCGCCGGAAGCCTCTTCACCGCGAAGAACGACGTCATGAACGACACGCAGCTGCGGATTTCGTGGAAGTTCTTCCCGAAGACCGCGCTGTACGTCGCCGCGAACTTCAGCCCGTACTTCTACACCAACACGCTCGGCACCACGCCGCCCAACGCGTATCCGTTGCACGCGGTGT
The DNA here is from genome assembly GCA_021784515.1 of Myxococcales bacterium. Lineage (GTDB taxonomy): Bacteria > Myxococcota_A > Polyangia > Palsa-1104 > SHYY01 > SHYY01. The sequence goes on from JAJXSP010000006.1 coordinate 21,881, forward strand.
TCGGCCTGATCGGCCTCATCACGCCGACCCTGCGGGTCAACGCGAACGTTGGCTACGGCAACAGCTTCACGCAGTCGAATCCGTCGTACCCGAACGTCTCCTCCTACAACAACGTCGTCGCGCTCTTCGAGGGCACCTGGCAGCCGACGCTGGTGACCAACCTCTCGCTCGGCTACATGCACGACTTCATGCAGGCCTTCGTCGGCACGTACTACACGCTCGACAGCCCGTACGTCACGCTCGCCCAGGGGATCTGGCGGCTGACGCTCCTGCTGCGCTTCTCCTACGAGCACCGGGCGTATGCGGGCGACCTCTCGCGGGATGGTTTGCTCAACGGGTTCATGGACAACCCTCTGCGCACGGACAACCTGCTCATGGGCCACGCCGAGATCGACCTGCCGATCAAGGACTGGCTCTTCATCGCCCTCGGCGACGATCTCCAGAAGAACTTTTCGAACTGCATCTTCACGGGGAACGGCCCCCTCCCGGTGGCCTGCACGTATTTCCGTAACGACGTGTGGCTGCGCCTCGGCGTGGCATACTGAGCCCCCATGAAGCTGAGCGCGGCTCTCTCGGTCGGTCTGATGTTGCTGGCCGCCGGCTGCGGCCATGCGCCGCCGGCCCCGCCACCTTCGGTGGCTTCGCCGCAGGGGGAGCTCACCCTCGGCACGGGCGACTCCTTCGACGTGCGCGTCTTTGACGAGCAGGACCTGACGGCCACCTACCGCGTCGACAACGACGGCACGATCGACTACCCGCTCCTCGGCCAACTGAAGGTCGAGGGGATGGAGCCGCACGCGCTGGCCAAGCTGATCCAGACGCGCCTCGCGGAGAAGTTCCTCAAGAACCCGCAGGTCTCGATCCTGATTCGCGAGCAGCCGTCGAAGCGCATCACGGTGATCGGCCAGGTGCAGAAGCCCGGCAGCTACCTTTACCGCTCCAGCATGACGATCGTGGACGCCATCGCCGAGGCCGGTGGCTTCACGCCGATCGCCTCGAAGAACAACGTCGCGATCCAGCGCCACAGCAAGGGCGAAGAGAAGGCGTTCCAGGTCGAGGTCAACAACATCGGCGCCGGCCGCGCGCCCAACGTCCCCGTGCGTCCGGGCGACGTCATCACCGTCCCCGAGCGAATCTTCTAGCGGCCGCGACGAGCGGCGGTGATGCGCGCGCGGAGGTAGCGGGCCGCGCGCGTGCCGACGTCGGCGAGCTGGTAGGGAAGGCGGGGGCGGTCGTCCCACGGCGCGCCGGTGGTGAAGGTGGCCACGACCGGCGTCGGCCAGCGGAGCCGCGCCTCGGCGAGCAGCGCGGCGGGACGGCGCGGCAGCGGGCCGAGGTCGTCGAGCGCGACGAACGGCCGGCCCCACTGCTCGAGCACGCTCGCGGAGAGCCATCGCGGCAGGGAGCGCGACAGGGCGGACGGCGCGCCCTCGAGCCGCGCCCCGAGCAGCGCGCGCGCGAGGAGGAGGGCGCAGGCCACGCCATCGCTCCTCGTCGCGTCGCCGGCGAGGAGGTAGTCCCAGTCGAGCGACCGCCCCAAGCGCTCCACCAGCAGCCCCAGATCGCACAGCCACATCGCGCGCGCGGCGCCGTGGGCGAGCAGGTGGAGTGCGAGCAGGCGAAGGTGGTCCTCGTCGCCGAGCGCGTCCACTTCGCCTCCTCCGACGACGATTCGCTGTCGGCGGCCGCGCACGGCGGCGCGGTCGCGGTCCGAAAGGAGTGGCAGCCCCACGTGGAGATCGACCGTGGACGCGCCGATCCGCCCCAACACGCGCCGCGCTGCCTCGGCGTCGGCCGGCTCGACGGCGAGATCGACGTCACCGACGGGACGCAGGCCACGCTCGGGATACAGGCGCGCCACCGCCCACCCCTTCAGGAGCATGGGCCGCACGCCCGCCGCCTCGAGCGCCGCGACCGCGCGCGCGGTCGCGCCGGCGACGAGCGCAGCATCGATCGCCTGCTGCCGATAGCTGTGGCGCAGTCCCTCGACGGCGGGTCCCCCGAGGCCGCTTGCGCGCAGGCGCCGCCACAACAGCCCCGCCGCGCCGGTCTGGACGATCAGCGGCGTCATCGTCTCGACCGCGGCGAGGAGCTGCGCTTCGTCGCCGCCGGCGACCTCGGCGCGCCAGGCACCGACGAGGAGCGACGCGAGCCGCGCCCCCCGCGCTCGATCTTCGCGCGACGTGAGAGCGCCCGCTATGAGGGAAGGAAGAGGCGGCGGGAGATCAGAAGCACGTGTTGCCCATGCAGGTGCCGCCGCTGCAGCACGCCGTTCCCCCCGCGCAACCCGTGCCGCCGCTGGGGATGCAGCTCGCGGCCTCGGCCACCGAAGGGGCGACGATGGACTGGACCACCGGAATGGCGATCGCGGCCCCGGCCGCGATGCCGAGGTTCTTCAACATCCGGCGGCGCGAATAGCCCACCGCCCTGAGCGGCGCCTCCGCCGGCGCAAGGAGCTGCGCGCGCTCCAGCTCGTCGAGGGCGAGCAGCGCCGCCGTGCGCCCCTCGGAGATCCCCGCCGCCTCCAGCTCGCCGACCATTGCTTCCAGGCTCGTCACGCCGTCGCAGCGCCGCCACACCATCGCCGCCGTGCGGTTGAGGCAGTGCGCGTGCTTGCGCCGGCGATCGTAGACGAGCAGCTCGTCGGGAAGCTCCTCGACGATCAGCTCGCTCGACGGACGTGCGACGGGCAGCCGATCCAGCTCACGCTCCATAACGGGATCCTCCAAGGGGCCACACGCTAGCACTGGGTTGGTGGCAATTCAACGTCCCGGCGTTCACGTCCGGCGAGCCGAAGGATCGCACGGGCGGCGGCTTCGGCCTCGCCGCGCGCACCCCGGACCGCGCGCGCCTCGACGGACACGGCTCGCAGCACGGCGAGCGCGCGTCGCGCGGCATGCTGCGCGGCGACGGTGTTGTCGAACAGCGCGAGGACCGTCTCGCCCGGCGACAGCGCGCGGGGACGGAAGCGCGCCCCGTCGCGGTACGCGGTCGCCACCACCAATCCCACCGGCAGCGGTCCCCGCCCTGCGACGCCGCCGAGCGCCTCCACCGCGACGTCGTGCTGCCGTCCCGCGCCGTCGCGCAGCGAGAGCGGCTTGCCGAACGGGTGCACCCGGCCGCGCTCGTCGAGGACCGCGTACTCGTCGGAGAAGTAGGTCGCCCCGAGCCGCACCAGCGCGGCGGTGAGCGTCGACTTGCCGGCGAGCGATCGTCCGGGCATCAGGATCGCGCGACCGCGCCACGCGACGACGCCCGCGTGGACGAAGAGCCGGCGCCGCGCGTGGGCGGCGACGTAGAGCCGCAGGTCGGAATGCAACCGCTCGAGCGCCTCGCCCAGGTCGGGCGCGCGAGCGGCCACCTCGCCATCGACGAGCACCTCGTGCAGCGGCCGGCCCACGCCCGCGACGCGCAGCGCCCAGCGCCGGTTCACCGCCTCCGTCTCGACGGGCCGCGCCCCCGGCGGCAGGTCGGCGACGAGGCGCTCGAGGATCGCGCCGTCCTCGGTTGCCACCTCGAGCGCGAGGCCGTAGCACCGCACCGTTACGACCCGGTCAGTGCGACAGCCTCGACTGCTCGGCGATGGCTTGGATTGAGGCGGAAGGGCGCCGCGCATTCCTAGGGATACTGATTTGGGAGCACGGAGATGGCGGCCGGCATGCCGCCGAAGCAGACCGCGAGGTCGGGGTGGCGGCCGTTCTTCTTCAGCACGCCCGCGGCAAGCCACACCGGCGAACCCTCCTGCCCGCTGAAGAAGGCCGTCTGGGCGCCGAGTCCGCCCTTGCCGTCGCCGAGCAGGACGCTCACGCCGAGGTTCTTGCCATTGGGATCCGTGCCATTGGCGACCGCCACGTCGAGGTGCTGGTCGCCGTTGAAGTCGGCGATCGCGAGCCCGCCGGGTAGGTTGCCGACGGTCGTGTTGGTCGGCGCGCCGAACCCGCCCTTGCCGTCGCCGAGCAGCACCGAGATGTTGCCGGCGCCGCCATTGGAGACGACCAGGTCGAGGTTCCCGTCGCCGTCGAGATCGGCCGTGCCGACGCCGTTGGCGAACTCCGCCGTGGCGTGAGCGACCTGGGCTTTGAAGGCGCCGTTGCCGCTGCTGAGGAGGACTCCGACGGTACCGTCGCCGGCGTTGGTCACCGCGATGTCGAGGAAGCCGTCCTTGTTGAAGTCGCCCAGCGCGACGCCCTTCGGGAACGTGCCGGCCACCGAGGAGGCCGGCAGGGCGAAGCCGCCCTTGCCGTCGCCGCGGAGGACGCTGACCTTGTTCGCCGAGGAGTTCGCCACCACCAGGTCGATGTTGCCGTCGTTGTTCATGTCGCCCGCCGCGATGCCGTGCCCCTTGGCGCCGGCGCCGACGGCGACCGCGGCGGCGAAGGCGCCCTTGCCGTCGCCGAGCAGGATGCTGGCCGTGCCATCAATCTGGTTGGCCACGGCGAGGTCGAGGTTCCCGTCCTTGTCGAAGTCGGCGATCACCACGCCCGTCGGGCCCATTCCCGTCGGGTAGGCCCGCGCTGCCTTGAAGGTGCCGTCGCCGTTGTTGAGGAAGACGTCGACCAGGTTCGCGTCGAAGCTCGACATCACGAGGTCGGGGGAGCCGTCCTTGTTGAAGTCGCCGATCGCGATCTGGTAGGCACCCATCGCGGCCGCGTAGGTGACCGGGAGCCCGAAGGGCGGCAGCACCGTCATGTCGGGCGGCGGCGTCAGGTCAGGCATGGCGAGATCGCCGACCGGCATCGCCAAGTCGATCGCCGCGGTGAGATCGGGGCCGATCGCCAGGTCATCCAAGGCGGTGAAGTCCATCCCGATCGCGAAATCCTCGACGACCAGGTCCGCCTGCGCGAGGTCCGCCTGCGCGAGGTCCGCCTGCGCGAAGTCCGTCTGCGCGAAATCCGCCTGGGCGAGGTCCTCCTGGAGCAAATCCGGCTGCGCGTCCGGCGCACCGTCGTCGACAACCATGTCGCGGGGCATCGCGATGTCTCTGCCCGCGAGGTCGCGTCCGGCGAGATCGGGCTTCCCGCTCAGGTCGGCGCCCGGGCCGCCGGCGTCGACACCCATGTCGTCTCCGGAGTCACTGCATCCCGCCACCGCCGCCAGCGCCATCAAGCAAAACGCCTTGCGCATCGGGTTCCTCCTCGGTGCCCCCGAGGGAGTAGCCCCCCGGGGACGGCAAGCTAAGTGCGCGCATATTACCCCGTCAACCGCCCCGGGCGGCGGCTATTCGAACGCAATGCGCATCCGCCGCGCCTCGAGGCCCAGCTCGCTGCAGGCGCGCTCCACCCGCTCCCAGCGCGCCGGCGCAACCTTGCTCGTCGAGAGCAGCACCTGCTGGGCGTGCACCGAGGCGAGGATGCTGTCCACGTCCTCCGACGAGCCCATCACCGGAACGCCGTGGATCACGCGACCCCGCTTCTGCGGATCGTCATCCACGAAGCCCACCGGCACCATGCCGAGGTCCTGGTTGTTCTGCAGCTCGCGCAGGAGCAGCTCGCCGCCGTCGCCGGCGCCGTAGATCACGACGCGCCGACCGTCGGCGGGCCGCCGCCGCCCGAACCACGAGCGGAGCACACGGAAGGAGACGCGCGAGCCGGGGATGCCCAGGATGAGCAGCAGCCCGTCGAGCAGCACCACGCGCGGGTAGACGAGCGCGCGGCCGTGGATCGCATAGACCAGCGCCGCCGAGACGACCACCGCCACGACGACGGCGCGCACGATCGTGAGGAGGTCGTCCATGCCGGTGTAGCGCCACACGCCGCGGTAGACGCCGAAGGCGAGGAACACCGAGAGCTGCGACACCACGACCAGCGGCAGCGAGACGACGAACTGGTCGAGGAACGTCGCGAGCACCGCCTGGTTGAAGCGCAGCAGGAAGGCGCCGTAGTAGCAGAAGACGATCAGCGCGAGGTCGTTCAGCGTCTCGAAGATGCGCCGCTTGTAGCTGAAGTCGGCCAGCGTCGGCAGCAGCGCCCGCCCGCCCGCCTCGCTCTCGCTCTCGACCTGCTCGTACACCTTCACGCGCCCGAGGAACACCATCAGGAAGAGCAGGCCGAAGCCGAACGCCGCCATGGCCGCGACGGCGACCGCCTGCGGGATGTTCTTCACCAGCACGGCCAGGCCACCGGCGGAGGCGGCGAGCACCCAGAGGGTCAGCGTGGCGCCGCGCTCGGAGAGTCCGAGCCGCACGAGGCGGTGGGAGGTGTGGTCGCGACCGCCCTGCGACACGCTCCGTCCGTGGTAGCGCCGCGTGATCGTGACGAGCGTCGTGTCGAGGATCGGGATCATCAGCAGCAGCACCGGGATCGCCAGCACCGCGAGCACGTTGCGGCGCGTGCCGATCTGGGTGTTCACCAACGACAGGCCGCCGAGGAAGAAGCCGAGGAAGAGCGAGCCGCAGTCGCCCATGAAGATCGAGGCGGGGTTGAAGTTGAAGACCAGGAAGCCGATCACCGCGCCCGAGAACGCGGCCGCCATGAGGGCGCTCGGGTAGCGGCCCGCGAGGTGGCAGAAGTACACGAGGTATAGGCCGGCGATCGCCGCGATGCCGCCCGCCGCGCCGTCGATGTTGTCGAGCAGGTTGAGCGCGTTGGTGACGCCGACCAGCCAGAACAGCGTGAGCCCCTGGTCGAGCAGCGGGTTGGGCAGCCAGTGCAGGCGCAGCCCGAAGACGGTGAAGAGCGTGGCGCAGGCGACCTGACCGACGAGCTTGGCGTAGGGCTTGAGCTGGAAGCGGTCGTCGATCAGGCCGAGGGCGAACATCCCCGTCGAGCACACGACCAGCAGCGCGTCGCCCTCGAGGTCGGACGGTCGCCGCAGGAGATACGCGGCGAGGAAGCCGCCGAAGATGCCGACGCCGCCGTACAGCGCGGTCGGCTTGCGGTGCCAGCGATCAGGGCGGGGCTTGGCCACCCAGCCGTAGCGACGGGCGACCGTGCGGACGAGGAGCGTGGAGGCGATGGATGCCGCGAGTGCGACCGCGAAGTGCCAAGCGTAGCCGCGCAGCGCTTCCATTGTTACGGACCTCGACGGTAGAACTCCACCACGTCGGTCAAGATTTGCGGCAGCGAGACGGTGGGCTGCCAGCCGATGAGGTTCTTGATCTTGGTGGTGTCCGGAACGCGGCGCACCATGTCCTCGAAGCCCTGCTCGTACGCCTTCTCGTAGGGCACGAAGACGATCTCCGACTTCGACTGCGCCACCTCGCGCACCTGCTTGGCGAGATCGAGGATCGAGATCTCTTGGTGGTTGCCGATGTTGAAGACGCTGCCGTAGGCCTCGGGCTTGTCCATGAGGGCGATCAGCGCGCGCACCACGTCGGCGACGTGGGTGAAGCAGCGCGACTGCTTGCCGTCGCCGTAGACGGTGATCGGGTGGCCGGCGAGCGCCTGGCGCGCGAAGCTCGGCACGACCATGCCGTACTGGCCGGTCTGCCGCGGCCCGACGGTGTTGAAGAGGCGCGCCACCACCGTCGGCAGCTTCTTCTCCTTCCAGTAGGCGATGGCGAGGAACTCGTCGATCGCCTTGCTGCAGGCGTACGACCAGCGGCCCTTCGTGGTGCCGCCCATGACGAGGTCGCCGTCCTCGCGGAACGGCAGCTCGAGGCTCTTGCCGTACACCTCGCTCGTCGAGGCGACGAAGGTCGGCCGCTTTTTCTTGTTGGCGAGGGAGAGGACGATCTCGGTCGCCTGGATGTTGGTCTCGATGGTGCGGACCGGGCTCTCCACGATCAGCTTCACGCCGACGGCGGCGGCCAGGTGGTAGACGATGTCCACCTGGTCGATCAGCTCGGCGGTGAGCTGGCGGTTCATCACCGTGTCCACGACGTAGTGGAACTTGTCGTGGGTCTTCAAGTGCTTGATGTTGTGGATGCTGCCCGTCGAGAGGTCGTCGATGACGTAGACCTCGTGACTGCGGCGCAGCAGCTCCTCGGCGAGGTGGGAGCCGATGAAGCCTGCGCCGCCGGTGATGAGATACCTCATGGGATGACCGACCTCTCTCGTTGGTGGGCGGGGATTCTAACAGGGTTCATGCGAGGGGCAATCTCGACGGCGTGTCGGCGAAAAGGACGCCCGGCAACCGCTCTGCCGCGAGCTTCCAGTAGACCTCGTTGATCCGCCGCACCATCACCTCGACCGGGAAGTTGCGGGCGGCGAAGGCGCGGCCGCGCTCGCCCATCGCATGGCGGCGCGGCTCGTCGGGCAAGAGCTCGAGCACGCGGGCGGCGACCTCGCCGGCGTCGTGCGGCCGGGTGAGGAAGCCCGACACGCCGTCTTCGATCGCGTCCAACGAGCCGTCGAGCGCGAAGCTGACCACGGGCTTGCCCACCGCCTCCGCCTGCGGGATCACCTTGGCCAGCCCCTCGCGGTGCGAGGTGTGGACGAGCACGTCGAACGCCTGCAGCGCGGCCGGCACCCGCTCCGACGGGATGAGGCCGGTGAACAGGAACCGGTCGGCCAGCCCGTACTCGGCCACGCGCCGCTCGTACTCCCCGCGCAGGATCCCGTCGCCGACGAAGACAAAGCGCGCCCGTGGCTCGCGCGCGGCGATGGTGCGGGCGGCCTCGATCACGTACTCGTGGCCCTTCTGGGTGAACAGCCGCCCGACCTTGCCGACGACGAGGTGCTCCGGCGAGAGGCCGAGCGCGCGCTTGGCGTCGGCGACGGAGAGCAAATCGCGGACGCGCAGGTAGGGCTCGATGTGGAAGCCGCTGTAGATCGTCGAGTGCTGCTCGGGCCGGCCGATGCCGGCGGCGATGGCGCCGTCGCGGGTGGCGTTCGAGACGCTGATGTGCGCGGCGCACAGCGCGCCGCACCAGCGCTCGAGGCGCGTGTAGACGGCGTTCTCCCAGGGCCGCGCGTGGTCGCCGAAGATGAGGCCGTGGTGGGTGTGGACGATGATCGGCACGGAGGCGGCGCGCGCGGCGAGGCGGCCGAGGATGCCCGCCTTCGAGATGTGGGTGTGGACGACGTCGTAGCGCCCGGCGCGGATGAAGGCGACCAGCTTCGCGAAGGCGGTGGCATCGGTCGGCGGATCGAGCGGCCGCACCAGCTCGGCCATGTGCTGGACGTCGATGCCTTCGCGGAAGGCGCGTTCGTCGAGGGTGCCCTCGGGGCCGAAGTCGTAGCCGGTGAGCAGCGTGACCTTCATCCCGGGCGTGCGGTGCTGCCCGATCACCGTGAAGAGGGTGTTCTCCTGCGCGCCCCCGACGATGAGGCGGGTGATGATGTGGAGGACGCGCAGATCGCGGCGC
>JAJXSP010000309.1 GCA_021784515.1 Myxococcales bacterium
GTGCAGTGGGTGATGACCGGCTTCCTGCTGGCGAGCACGGCGGTGCTGCTGCCGGCCGGGCGCGCGGGCGACGTGTTCGGACGCGCGCGGGTGTGGCGCGCCGGGGTCGTGCTCTTCGTCGCCGCGGCGGCGGCGGCGGCCTTCATGCCCAACCTGTGGTGGCTCGTCGGCGTGCGGGTCGTGCAGGGCATCGCCACCGGGCTCGTCACGGCGCAGGCGGCGGCGGTGCTCTCGGCGGCATTCCCCGAGTCGCGCGCCTTCGCGCTCGGCGTCGGCAACGTCGCGATCGCCCTCGGGCTCGTGGCGGGTCCTCCGGTCGGCGCGCTCCTCACGCGCGCGATCTCGTGGCGCCTGATCTTCCCGCCCGCGGCGCTGGTCGGCGCGGGGGCGTGGCTGCTGTCGCTCGGGCGGCTCCACGACGAGCACGGGCCGCGCCGCCCGCTCGACGCCGCCGGCGCGGTGCTGAGCGCGCTGGCGCTGGGCGCCCTCGTCTCGGGCGGCGTCTACGCGCGCCGCTGGGGGTGGGGGTCGTCGGCGACCGTCGCGCTCTTCGCCGCCGGCGGGGTGCTGGTCGTCGCGTTCGCGCTCCGCGAGCGACAGGCGCCGGCGCCCCTGCTCGCGACCGCCCTGCTCCGACGGCGCCTGTTCCTCTCCGGCGCCGTCACCGCGCTGCTCGGCTTCTTCGCGCTCTTCTGCCTGACCATCGCGATGCCGTTCTTCCTCGTCGAAGCGCAAAAGCGGAGCCTCGTCGGCGCCGGGCTCCTCGTCGGCATGGTGCCGCTCGGTGTGATCATCGCCGGGCCGCTCGCCGGCCTGCTCACCGATCGCGTCGGCTCCCGCTGGCCGTGCACCGTGGCGCTCATCATCGTCGCGGGCGCACCGCTGCTCGTCGTCGCGGCGGGGTCGAACGTCTCGACGGGGCTGCTCGCGCTCGCCCTCGGGCTGGTGGGGATCGGCTTCGGCGGCTTCGAGGCGCCCAACCTCTCCTCGGCGCTCGCGGCCGCGGGCGAAGAGGACCTCGGCGTCGGCACCGCGACCCTCAACGTGCTCCAGAACCTCGGCATGACGATGGGCACGGCGGTCGCGGCGACCCTCGTCTCGATGGGGATGGAGCGCACCTCCGGCTCGCCCGCCGAGCGGGCCGCCGCCGGGGTGCGGCTCGCGCTGATCGCCGGCGCCGTCGCGGCGGGCGTCGGGGCGATCGCCGCCGCGGTGCGTCCGCGCGGGCGGTGAAGAGATGGCGCGGCCGGAATCGGGCGACGCTCTTTTCGCGAATCGCCGCGGCCCCATTCTGGCTCTCATTGGAGAGATCATGGAAACCAGGAATGTCGCGAACGACCCACTGCCCGACTACGGCTACAACGCGCGCCTGCCCGGGGTGTCGCTCGCCGAGGCGAAGCGACGCGTCACCGAGGCGCTGAAGGAGCAGGGATTCGGCGTGCTCACCGAGATCGACGTGCAGGCGACGCTGAAGGCCAAGCTGGGGATCGACTTCCGGCCCTACGTGATCCTCGGCGCCTGCAACCCCGCGCTCGCCGAGCGCGCGCTCGCGGCGGACCTCGGCGTCGGGCTGCTTTTGCCGTGCAACGTCTGCCTCTGGGAGGACGCGGGCGGCACCGTCGTGTCGCTGGTGAAGCCCGAGGCGATGCTCGAAGCGGCCGCCTCGCCGAGCCTCCGCCCGATCGCCGACGAGGCGGGCAGGCGCCTGCGCGCGGTGCAAGAGCGAATCGCGAAATAGGGCCAGTGCGCCCGCCCGCAAATCAGGAGTTCCAATGGCGACCGTCAATGTGACCGAGCAGTCGTTCCAGGATGTGGTGACGCAGGGGATCGTGCTGCTCGACTGGTGGGCGTCGTGGTGCGGGCCGTGCCGCGCCTTCGCGCCGATCTACGAGCAGGCGTCCAACAAGCACCCGGACGTGGTGTTCGGGAAGGTCGACACCGAGGCCGAGCAGCAGCTCGCCGGCGCATTCGGGATCCGCTCGATCCCGACGCTCATGATCTTCCGCGACGGCATCCTGATCTTCGCGCAGCCGGGGATGCTGCCCGCCGCGGCGCTCGAGGAGCTGATCACCAAGGCCCGCGCGCTCGACATGGACGAGGTCCGCCGGAAGGTGGCCGAGCAGGAAGCGAAGACTACTGAATGAACACGCCGACGCGGAACTCGCCGGCGCCCTCGGCGGGCTTGGCCTGGAAGTGGTACGGGCCGGGCATCGTCGCGCAGCACACGAGGCGCGACACGTTGCTCGACGAGCGATCGGACGCCACCCGCTTGTTCAGCGGGCTCCAGAGGTAGGTGTAGATCCGCGGCATCGAGGGCGCGGCGACGGTGATGATCGTGTAGCAGTGCCCGCCCTCGAGGTTGATGAAGAAGTCCTGCCCCTCGCCGCGGCCCCCCATTCCCGAGAGCAGCGGGCCGAACTGCCTCATTCCGCCCCCGAACGAGCGCACCTGCTCGGCGAGCGGATCGTTCGCGCGCGCGGGCGCGGCCACGACGGGCGGCGGCATGGCCGGCGGCGGAGGCGGCGTCTCCGGCGCCACCGCGCGCGCGTTCCCCTGGAACACCTGGAAGGCCACCTCGCCTTCGCCCCGTTTCACCTTCAGCTCGATTCGGTAGCTGCCGGCGAACGGCGCGCAATAGACAATGTGGGTATAGGCGTCGTAGCGGCGGTCGAGCGCGACGCGCTTTCCCGCCGGATCGAAAAGGAACATGTCGACGTCGCGCACGCCGAAGCCACCCGCCCCGACGAGCGTGTAGCAGGCGCCGGCGGCGAGCGACACGAGGAAGCTCTCGGGGGCGCGATTGGCGCCGAAGGCGGCGTACATCGGAGTCACCGGCGCCTGGCCGGCCGCGAGCGATTGCGCCATCGCGCCGAGCTTCTCGGCGAGCGGCGCCGACGGAGCCTGCTGCGCGCGCGCCGTCGCGCCCGTGGAGAGCGCAATCACAAGGAAGGAAATCGCCTGTGTCCTCATCGTCTACCTCGCCGCCGGAGGATGAGCGCACGCGCCGACGCCTGTCAAGACGACGGGGGCGCCGGCCCGGAGTGCAAGGTTTTCTTGAAGGTCCGGGCGGGGAACGACGATAGACGGATCGAACCCCAGCCTTGGAGCGCTTCGTGACGCGTATTGCCCCTGCCATTCTTGTCATCGGCGCCCTCGCGGGCTGCCGGGCCCCCTCCAACTCCTTCGTCGGCGGCATCGGCCCCGGCCCCGACTTCGCCGGCGCCCCGCCGGGGAGCGACCTGGCCTACACGCCCTCGGCCGCGCCCGACCTGGCGACGGTCGGGCGCGAGGCGCCTCCGGATCTCGCCATGCCCGCGATGCAAGGCGGCACGTGCGGCGTCTACGCGCTCCCCGACACCGCCTCCTGCTGCACGAGTTGCAAGAACGGAAACCACCAGTGCCAGACCAATGGCTGCTACGGCGGCTGGGCCTGCGACACCACCTCGTGCAAGTGCGCCGCGCCGCCCGCCAATTGCGACAACGGCAACATGGGAAACAATGGCGGCGCCGACATGGCCGTGAATCCCCAGCAGCCGCCCCCGAAGGGGACCATCGGCCCGCAGGGAGGATCGGTGTCGTATCTCTACTTCGCCGTCGTCGGCGACACGCGCCCGCAGAACGAGGATGACACCGGCGGCTATCCCACCCAGGTCGTCGAGAAGATCTACGCCGACATCGAGGCGATGAACCCGCGCCCGCAGTTCGTCCTCACGACGGGGGACTACCAGTTCGCCGCGCCCAATGGGCAGGAGGGCGCAAAGCAGCTCGCGCTCTATCAGAAGGCCGCCAGCCAATTCACCGGGCCGGTGTTCGCCGCGATGGGGAACCACGAGTGCACCGGCGCCACGGCGAGCAATTGCGCCAATGGGCCGACGAACAACATGCAGGCGTTCCTCGACACGATGATCAAGCCGCTCGGCCAGACGAACCCCTATTACACGATCCCGTTCAGCGACGTGAACGGCCAGTGGACCGCCAAGCTCGTCATCGTGGCGTGCAATGCCTGGGACAATACCCAGCAGAGCTGGCTCCAGAGCGAGCTGGCGAAGCCCACCACCTACACCTTCGTTTCGCGCCACGAGCCCACCGGCACCTACGGCCCGCCCTGCGTGAGCGCGATGGACTCGATGCTCCAGCGCGCCTCGTACGACCTGTTCATCGTCGGGCACAGCCACGAATTCCGGAAGAACTCGAACAAGGAGTTCATCATCGGCAATGGCGGCGCGCCGCTGTCGGGCGGCGGAGGCAATTTCGGCTACGCCACGGTCCAGCAACAGCCGGGCGGCGGCTTCGTCGTCACGCAATACGACTACATGTCCGCCGCGCCGGTGGCCAGCTACAACGTCCAATAGCGTCGATCACCGGGCGGTCGGGCGGGGTTCAGCGCCGCGCCTCCTCCATCATCGCGCGCATCATGCAGCGGCACGCCTGGCGTCGACGGTGGAACGGGCCGCACGTCTCGGGCTCGCACACCGTCCGCTCGTACTCGGCGCAGCGCGTGGTTTGCGGATCGTCGCTCGCGCACGGATCGACGCCGCACAACGTCGCCTCGGTGCAGGAGGCGCACAGCGGCGCGAGGAGCGCGAGGAGGAGCAAGGCGAACCGTCGCATCGGCGCCCTCACTCGGCCAGCTCGACGACGATCTCCTTCATCGTCGGGCGCGCGGCGCAGTGGATGGTCCAGGAGTCCGACGGCGAGCGCGCGACGTGGACGTCGGTGCGGGCGACGCCGGCCTCCTGCCAGCGGTAGGTGACCTTCACCGGCGAGAAGCCGCCGGCGGGCTCGCGGTAGTCGGCGTCGACGCGGAGGTCGGAAAAGAAGAGCGTGTCCACGCGCGTGCCTACGAATTCGACGAGCGCCTCGCGGGTGCCCGCCGGCACGGCGTCGAGCTGGCCCACGCCGACGTCGCCGCTGGTGGGACCGGCGAGGCGCGCGATCTCCGAGAAGGTCGCGCCGCCGTCGAAGGAGGCGCGCACGTCCCACGCGTCGCCGGCGGCGAGCGCGCGGTAGAGGCCCGAGAAGCGAATGCGCAGCAGGTCGCCCGGCGTCTCGATGGGGAAGGTGATCGAGCCGTGCGCGCCCCCGGGGCCGAGCGGCGGCGCGCCGAGCGAATCGACGACCGGGTGGAAGTCGACCAGGCGAAGGGCGCGGTGCTCCCCGGGATCCACGTTGCCCGCGATGGTGATCGTCCCCTCGGGCGGGCCGGCGCTGAAGGTGATGGTGTTGTCGCCCTCGGCGAGCGCCGGCAGCGGCCGCTGCGAGTGCTGGAACTCCTCGGAGAAGCGGAGCGCGTCGAGGCCCGTGCCGGCGCCCGCGAGCACCAGCTTCACGCGGTAGTCGGAGCGGCGGAGGATCGACGGGCCGAGGTCGATCCGGCGATCGCCCGACGCGTCGAGGTGCGCCAGCGGCTGCCAGTCGAGGCCGTTGTCGAGCGAGACGAAGACGTCGATCGCACCGCCCTCGCCGACCGCGGCGGACAGATCGAGCGCGCCCGCGAGGTAGACCCAGGAGGTCGGGCGGCGCAGCACGAGGGTGGCCGCGCGGTCGGCCGCGGTGACCGCGAGCGCCGGCGAGCCCTGTCCCGCGGTGAGGTTGTCGGCGACGAGCGCGGCGTCGAGGAAGGCGGGCGAGCCGAGCGGCGCGTCGTACTCGACGGTGCCGTTGCCGATGCGCCCGGGCGCGAGATCGCCGTACCCGGGCGAGTAGGCGAACGATCCCTTGCCGACGACGGCGTCGAGCGACTCGGGCTTGAAGCCGTCGGCCTGATTCACCCACGCGCCGTGGTTCGACCAGCGCCGCGTCACGCGCTCGCCGGGGCGCAGCTGCAGGTTCACCTGGTAGCCGATCGTCGAGCCGTACTCCTCGACGGCATTCACGCTGCCGTCGTAGTCGCGCATCGCCGTGTCCCAGCCCTGGACGTTCGCGGGGAAGAGGCCCTCGGCGTCGAGGAACGGGCAGGCGGCGAGCAGCGGCGGCCCGTCGTGCCAGCGGCCGTCCTCGCGCATCGCCGTGATCAGCGGGTCGTTGCCCGCGACGCCGGGGTGCTGGGCGTACCAGCCCGTCACGCCGGCGATGACGTCGTCGACGCCGGCGAGGGCGCCGCGCACCGACGGGAACCAGTTGATCAACGAGCCGTCGAGGACGTGCCACGCGCCGCCCCACCACACCTCGGGCACGCTGTGGGCGCGGAGCGTGCGGCCGCGCGTCGGGAGCCCGGCCTGGCGCGCCAGCTCCTCGACGAACGCCGCCGCGCAGCAGCACCGCGCGTAGCCGTACACGTTGAACGCGCGGATCGGGTCGTGTTCGTGCTGGGGGCTCTGGACGTACTCGAAGGGCGGCGTGTCCTGGTGGCGGAACTTGACCACCGAGGTCCAGATCGCGCGCGCCTTCTCCTCGTCGGACATCCCGTCGCGGAGGAACGATCGCCGCCACGCCGCGAGGCTGGAGACGTCCTCCACCTTGTCGGAGAGCACCTTCACGAAGCTCACCACGCCCGGCTGCCGCGTGGAGCTGGTCCCATCCGACGGGCTCGACGGAGGAGCGGCGCACCCCCCGCCACCCAGGCTGGCGCCGATGAGGAGCACGGCCCAGCCGACCCAACGCATCGCCATGTCCGGTCACCTCCCCGGCGGGACGAACGGCAACCGCCGTGCCCCGCGGCGAGCGAGCAGTCCAGCGCACGAATGGATCGCGCCCCCGGCGCCGCTCGAGCGGATGGCGCGTCGCCGGGCGGCGCTTATAGCTGGCCGATGAGCCCCGAGGGAGGCAGCCCCGAGGCGCGCGCCGGCATCGCCCGCTGGTACGGCTACGTCGAGGACGTCGTGTACGTCGGGCTCGGGCTGCTGCTCGCCTGCATCGTGATCGTGCTGCTGCTGTCGAGCTTCGTCGCCTTCGCCCGGACCGCGTGGGCGTGGCGGCTCGCCTCGGGGGTGGGCGAGCTGCTCGACGAGATCCTCCTCCTCCTGCTGCTCGTCGAGCTGCTCTACACGGTGCAGGTCTCGTTTCGCGAGCACACGCTCGTCGCCGAGCCGTTCCTCCTCGTCGGGCTGATCTCGGTGATCCGGCGGGTGCTGGTGCTGACGGCGACGCTCGGCGAGCACTACCCCGGCGAGACGCAGGCCGCGCAGGAGACGCTCGTCTCGGAGCTGGCGGTGATGGCCGCCCTGATCCTCTCGCTGGCGATCGCGCTGGTCCTGCTGCGCAAGCGCGAGCCGGCGCCGAAGCGCGCCGGTTGAAGGACACCGTCGGTGTGACGGCCGCGCAGCGTCACCGCTCGTCCAGGGCGTCGAGCCCGTTGACGAGATCGGACAGCTCGCCGGAGGCCTCGTCCTGGCGGAGCCGCCGCTCGAGCGCGACGAGGTCGCCCAGCCGCCGCTCGGTGTTCTGGTGCGCCGCCTCCATCGCCTGCAGGCGCGTGGCGCTCTCCGCCGCCAGCGACTCCATCGCCGCCCGCGCGAGCCGCGCCACGACGTGCTCTCCGGCGAGCGCGTCGAGCAGCGCCGGCGCCGGCAGGTTGGAAAGCGGCGGCGCGCGCTCCTCCGCGGCGCGGAAGCGCTCGAGCTCGGGCGGCAGGAGCGGATGGCTCTCGACGAGCAGCGGCGCGCCGGGGGCGTGGCGCGCCGCCACCGCCACCGCCTCGTCGACGGTCTGCGCCTCGATGCGGCGGGCCAGCTCGCGCGCCACCCGA
>JAJXSP010000007.1 GCA_021784515.1 Myxococcales bacterium
CCGCGTGGATCGACCCCTCAAGTTTTCGGCGCCTGCTTAGGCGCCCGGCCGAAATAATGTCGCCATTCTCGGCGGTCGAGGCGCCCGATCTGGCGAGGCGCGAGGAGAGAGCTTGCTCTCTGCAAGTGACCGACGAGCAACGAAGCCGGGCGGGATGGATCGGCAGCCCAGTTGGCGAGATTATTTCGGCCGGGCCCTTAGCGACGGGGCGTTCCTTGACCCGCGTCGCGCGTTCGGTTTCAGCTAGCCGGTATGAGCCGCCTCCGCCCCCTCGTCCCGCTCGCCTCCACGCTCGCGCTCGCCGTCGCGGGCGGCGTGGCGGCTTGGCTCGCGCCCGGCACCGCGCGCACCGCCAACCCGGTCGTCCCCACGCTGCCGCCCGTCGGTGATTTCGCCTGGGACGTGCGCGACGCCGACACCGGCGTGCCCATCCCGTGCAAGCTCACCTTCGTCGGCGTGGACGGCACGCCCAGCCCCGCCTTCACCAAGAACGACATCGGCCGCCAGGAGATCGGAGCGGTCGCCGCGCACGATCGCCTCATGGCCGCCGAGGGCGTCGGCGCCGCGCGCGTGCCGCAGGGGACGTACGACGTCTGGGTCAGCCGCGGCCCCGAGTGGGACCTCTTCACCGCCCGCCGCGTGAAGGTCGGAGCGCAGGGCACGCGCGTGAGCGCGAAGCTCCATCACGTCGTCGACACCGCCGGCTGGATCAGCGCCGACTTCCACGTCCACGCGAACATGTCCACCGATTCGCGCGTGCCGATGGACGACCGCATCTACGAGTTCCTCGCCGACGGCGTGGAGGTGATCACCTCGACCGACCACAACGTCGTCGCCGACTACGGCCCGATCATCCGCGAACTGGGCGCGGGCATGGACATCGCGTCGATCGTCGGCGACGAGATGACCACCGGCGGCTGGGGCCACTTCGGCGCCTTCCCGCTGCCGCAGGATCTCGAGCGCGCCGGCATGGGCGCGGTGCTGGTCCACGGGCGCAGTGCCGCCGACTTCTTCAAGGACGTGCGAGTGAGCGCCCCGACCGCGATCATCGACGTCCACCACCCGCGCATCGACTCCGAGATCGGCTACTTCAACCTCGGCCGCCTCGACGCCGCGCACGACCGCGCCGAGCGCCCCGGCTTCTCCTTCGACTTCGACGCGCTCGAGGTGCTCAACGGCTACCAGGACCCCGAGCGGCGCAGCGTCGATCGCGTGATCGACGAGTGGTTCACGCTGCTCCAGCACGGCCGCCTCGTCACCGCGACGGGCAACAGCGACACCCACCACCTCGACCACAACATCGGCGGCTACCCGCGCAACTACGTGCGCGTCCTCGACGACAAGCCGGCGGCGGTGACCCCCGACGCGATCGCCCGCGCGGTGAGGATGCACCGCTCCTTCTTCACCACCGCCCCGTTCGTGCGCATGCACATCGGCGGCGCCGACATCGGCGAGGTGGCCGACGCCCGCGCAGGCAAGGTGAAGGTGGAGATCGAGGTGCAGGCCGCGCCGTGGGTGAGCGTCTCGACGGTGACGCTCTACCAGTCCGGCAAGGAGGTGAAGCGCTGGCCGGTGAAGCCGTCCACCGACGTGGTGCGCTTCCGCGAGGCGCTCGACCTGCCGGTCGGCTGCGACGGCTTCGTGGTGGCGCGCGTCGACGGCAACGAGCCGCTCGCGCCGGTGGTGGGCGACCTCAAGCGCTTCGACGTGCGCCCGCTCGCGCTGACCAACCCGATCTTCCTCGACCGCGACGGCAACGGCGCCTTCGACGCGCCGCTGCGCGCGAAGTAGCCCGAGCGAAGGGCCTCTCTTCCGAGGCGAGCGGATTCACTCTCGTGGCAGGGGGACTCTCTTCCGGCGCGGGGGGACTCTCTTCCCAAGCGGGCGGGCTCATTCCGCGAGCGGGCGGGCTCATTGCGCGAGCGGGCGGGCTCAATCCGCGAGCGGGCGGGCTCATTCCGCGAGCGGGCGGGCTCATTCCGCGAGCGGGGGGACTCATTCCGCGAGCGGGCTCCCTTCCGACGGCAAAAAAAACGGGCCCCGCTTTCGCGAGGCCCGCTTTCGCTTCGGTCAGGCGCGCGCGCTAGATGCGCGTGACGTTCGCCGCCTGGAGCCCCTTGGGGCCCGAGACGACATCGAACTGCACCTTGTCACCCTCCGACAGGCTGCGGAAGCCCTCGGCGGCGATAGCGGTGTGGTGGACGAACACGTCCGGACCGTTCTCGCGCGTGATGAAGCCGAAGCCCTTCGCATCGTTGAACCACTTCACAGTGCCCTTTTCCATCGTACCTTACCTTACCTTGGCTGCCGTGCGTCGGGCGGCTGCCGATTGAACGTTTGTTTCGCCGGCGGAGGGTCAGAGGGTTTCCGACAACGGACGATCGACGAATTCGATCGAACAACCAGACGCTCGGTCTGCACTCCAGCGATGGACGCGGTAGGAAGATGCGCTCGGATCGGGTCGGTGTCGAGGAACTTTCGCCAAAAAAAGCGGGCCGCCGTCGGTGGGACGGGCGCCGTCGATCACTTCGCGCGGTAGGTGATGAGGCCGCGGGTCGGATCGTAGGGCGACACCGACACGGTCACCTGGTCGCCGAGCACCACGCGGATGCGGTTGCGGCGCATGCGCCCCGCCAGGTGCGCCAGCACCGAGTGGCCTCCTTGCACGTCCACACGGAAGTGCCCGCCGACCAGCACCTCGGCCACGCGGCCCTCCATGTCCACCAGATCGTCTCTTGCCATTGAACGCTGTCTCCTCGGCTCGCCTTCTGTTGTTTGCGCAGGCGAGGTGTGCGGCCGGAAGGGACCTCGCGAGGCCGCGTGACGATGAACGAACCGGCGCGGAGGCGCAAGCGACGTTTGCAGGAACGGCGCCCCCTCGACCCCACGGCGGGAGCCCCGCCCGTTGGAGAGCGGGCGGTGAGCGCGCCGAAGCCCCTTCCCTCGGCCGACCCGCGCCGACGTTCCACCCGCACCGATGATGGTCATGTCCGCACGCTGATCCCGATCGAACGTCTTTACCATAACGCGACGAGCGAGTGCAGCGCGGGCGGCGCGCAGATCTCACCGCGCGCCGATTCGCCGTCGGGCGCCGCGAGCGGAATGAGCGAGGGAAGAGGCGGGGAGGGGGAGCGCGCTCAGCAGTGCGGAAGCTGGCTGACGCCCATCGTGGGATCGAAGATCGGCTCGCCGTCGGTGAGGTCGATCGAGCAGCTGGAGCCCGGGACCATCGTGACGGTGATCTTTTCGTCGGGGACGTTGGTGAGGACGAGGATCGCCGGCTGGGTCCCGCTGGGCGTCGCCAGGCCGCACGGGAAGTCGATGGTGTACGGCGAGCTGGGGTCGGTGGCCGCGGCGTGCCCGAGCGGCGTCTCGATCGCCACCCCGAGCGGCGCAACGCTGGGGACGATGGGCGCGTCCACCATGATGGTGATCCTCTGGCTGCAATCCACCGGGGCGATCGACCAGCGCACGGTCAGCGTCGGGATCGGCGTGTCCCGGCTGGTGTAGGCGGTGCTCTTCGAGACGCAGCGGAAGGCCGCCTTCGCCGTCGCGGCGACGCGGAAGCCGGCGTCCGTGCCACACACGCTCCCGCCCTTCTGGATCGGCTGGTGCGGCGTGGTGACGTGGAACGGGTCGATCTCGACGTCGGAGGGCGCGCAGAAGGAGCCGTCGGCCGACATCCCCAGGACGTTGTCGCACGCCTGGTCGCAGCCGCCCATCGCGCAGCGGCCGCAGTTGGCCGCCGCGTCGAGCGCGCCGCAGAACCAGGCGTCGGGGGTCTGCGCGCGACAGCCCGGCGCGGGCGTCCAATCGTCGATCACCCACTCCTTCACCGACAGCTTGGCGAAGTCGGTGAAGGCGCCGAACACTGCCGCGCCCTCCCACTCCGCTTCCGTCGGCAGGCGCAGGCCGAGCGAGTCACAGTAGCCCGCCGCCGCCTCGAGGCTGACCACCGCCGGCGTGTCGCGCACCGACGGATCGGGCGCCGCGGCGATGTCGTCGTCGGAGGCGCAGGGCGAGTAGCTCGGGTCGGTGTCGCTCGCGCTGCGGCGGCCGCCGGCCACGCAGCGGGCGTACTGGGACTGCGTCACCACCGTCGGATCGATGGTGTACGGCTTGGTGATCTGCACCGTGCGCGGGATGCGATCGCCGCCGCACATGCCGCACGCCTTCGCCGCGTCGGGCGAGGAGCCCATGGTGAAGGTGAGCGGGGCTTTGTCGTTGGGGACCGTCACCCCGACGGTGGCGGGCGCGTCGAGCCCGTGCGTACAGCCGGCGGCGAGGGCCACGGCCGCCAAGGCGGCCGGCGTCAGGGCCCGACCGGCGAGCAGCGCGATCGCGGCGAAGCGGCTCATGGGACCTCTCCCGCGCCCGGCCAGGCGGCGGGCTCCACGCGGTACGGCCGCCCGAGGTCCACGTGCCCGCGGTTCTTCACCGCGTCGACGATGTACCCGGTCAGCGCGACGGCGGCGAACACACCTGCGCTGATCTGGCCGTAGAACTCCAGGTTCTTGTAGATGGTGAAGTCGCTCGATCCGACGAACGAGCGGTCGCCCATGAAGTGGCCGCCGATCGCCGCGCCCTCGGCGAGCGCCGCGAGCAGGGTGAAGCCGACGCCCATCGAGAGGTAGCCGTGCGACTTGATCGGCGCGACCTTGCCCGCGTACGCCTTCTTGTCGCCGGCGACGAGCGTCACCGCCCCCTCGGAGCCGCGGTAGCCGTCTCGCTCCATCTTGACGCCGTAGAGGCCGGGGGGCAGGCGGAGGCGTGCGTGGCCGTCGGCGGCGACCTGCTGGTCGTTGACATAGATGGTGGTGAGCGCGTCGCTCGCGCGGAGGTCCAGCTCGCCGTCCACCACCCTCACCATCGTCGCGCCGGGCGCCGTGCGGCGCGCCTCGGGAACGGCGGCCACCGCGGCGGTGTGCGGCGGTTCGACGATCTCGGGTGGCTTCGCCGGATCGAGCGTCGCCACGCGATCGGTCGCCTTCACGGCCTCGGGCGACTTCTGCGCGTCGGGCGACTTCTGCGCGTCGGGCGACTTCTGCGCCTCCGTCGGCGGCGCGGCGTCGGGCTGCTTCTCCGGCGGCTTCGTCGCCTCGGGCTGCTTCTTGTCGTCCTCTTCGGGCGGCGGCGGGAGCGGCAGCGCGGCGAGCGCCTCGAGCGACGCGGTGATCATCGACACCACGCCCGGCTCGACGGTGACGTCGGCGGTGTGCGGGCGATAGCCCGGGCAGGAGAGGTACACGCGGTGGAGCCCCTTCGGGAGATCGGTCTTCTCGAGCGGCGTCACGCCGAGGGCGGGGCCGGCCTCGTCGTCGATGCGCACCTCGGCGCCCGCGGGGTCGCTCGTCACCTTGAGCCGCCCCGGCTGCACCATCTTCGGCTTGCACTCCGCGATCGCCGCCTGCGCCTCGGGCTTCGGCGTCTTCTGCCGCGCCAGGTACTCCTCGAGGTAGGCCACCGCCTCGCGGCAGCGGTCCGTCGCCGCGTAGGCGAGCCCGAGCCCGAGGTAGGGCCCCGACGACGCGGGCACGAGCTTGCGCGCGACATTGAAGCGCGCGATCGCCTCCTCGTACTCGTGGCGCGCGAGGTGCGCGTTGGCCTTCTCCATCTCCATCGCCGCTTCTCTGCGATCGTCGGCGCCGAAGGCCGGAGCGGCGGCGAGGAGCACCGTCAAGGCGAGTGTCCGTCGGGGACTCATCGGTGCGGGCAGACTAGCACACCGACCCGCCGCGCCGAAGCGCAACGGACGCCGCCCCCCCCCGGCGGGACGGCGACACCTCTTCAGTCGTCGAGCGAGATGCCGCCGGGGTGCGGCAGGTGCGGCAGCCCCTGGGTGCGCTTCTTCAGCGCCGCGCGGACCGTGCCATCGTCGCGGTGCAGCTCGAGGCGCTCCTCGTGGTAGCCCGCGAGCTTGAGCGTCACCGGGCCCACGGCGTCGAAGCGCAGGTCGACCGGCGTGGTGCCGACCAGCTCGTCGCCGCGGAAGATCTGCGCGCCCTCGGGCGTGCTCTCGATGCGCACGGTGAACGCGCCCGTCGTTTCCGTCGTCGGGGGAGCAGGCGGTGGCGGGGCGGGCGGCAGCGGGTTCGCCACCGTCGTGGGCGCCGCGTCCACCTGCGCCGCGATCGATGGAGCGGGATCGGGCGACGCCAGCCGCGACGGCGCGCGGTGGAGGACCAGGAACAGCGGCACCGCCACCGCGGCCACGCCGACGCCCACCAGCGCCGCGAGCGGCGGCCCGCGCCGTCGGGGCGGCGGCGGAACGTGCTCCAGCTGCGTGAGCGGCGCCTCGAGCGACGTGGGCAGCTTCGACAGCTCGGCGCGCTGCTCCCTGCCCTGCGGCGTGTCGGCGATCCACGCCACGTCGTGGCCGAGCGGCCCGACGGAGATCGCGGTGAGCGCGTCGGCCACCTCGCCCATCGTCGCCGGGCGCTCCGCGGGCAGGCGCGCGAGCATCCGCGACACGAGGTCGTCCAGCTCCCGCGGCACGTCGGAGCGCAGCTCGCTCACCCGCCGCGGCGTCTCGGTGAGCTGGCGCAGCAGCGTGGCGGTGAAGCTCTGCGCGGCGAAGGGCACCACGCCGGTGAGCATCCGGTAGAGCAGCACGCCGAGCGCGTACACGTCGGCGCGCCCGTCGACGGGATCGCCCGAGGCCTGCTCGGGCGCCATGTAGCCGGGCGTGCCGAGGATCATCCCGCTCTTGGTGCGGCGGTCGGCCTCGCCCGTCGCCGCGCCCTCGGGCGGCGCCAGCTTGGCGATGCCGAAGTCCACCACCTTGACGAAGTCGTCGTGGCCGACGCGCCGGACGAGGAACACGTTGTCGGGCTTCAGATCGCGGTGGATGATCCCTCGCTCGTGCGCCGCGGCGAGGGCGCGCGCGATCTGCGCCGAGATGTTCACCGCGCGCGCCGGCGAGAGCGCCTTCGCCTTCTCGAGCGCCTTCTCCAGCGACGGTCCGTCGAGCAGCTCCATCACGAAGAAGTTCTGCCCGTCGGGGGTCTTCCCGAAATCGAAGATGTCGACGATGTTCTCGTTGCCGATCAAATTGACCGCCTTCGCCTCGTCGAAGAAGCGGGCGACCACGTCGACGCTTCCGTTGAGGTGCGGCGCGAGGAACTTGATGGCGACGCGCTTGCCGATCGCGGGCTGCACGCCGCGGTAGACCGAGCCCATTCCGCCCGCCCCGAGGAGATGCTCGACCACGTACGACCCGATCTGGCGACCGATCAGGGTGTCGACGAGGGCGCTGGAACCCGGGGGGGAGTCGCTCACGGCGCGGGATTGTACCCCAGTTGGCCCCGACGCTGCGGCTCTAGCTAGTGGCGGACCTGGGGCTCGGCGCGCGGCGCCTCCTCGCCCGGCGCGTGCGCACCCTGGAGCACCTCGCGCAGCTCCGGCCCCTCGAGCACCTCCTTCTCGCGCAGGCGGGCCGCCAGCGCCACGAGGTGATCGCGGTTCTCCTCGAGCGCCGCGCGCGCGCGGTCGAAGCAGCGCGCCAGCAGCGAGGAGATCTCCGAGTCCACCGTCTGCTGCGTGCGCTCGCTCCACGGCCGTTCCGTCGGCAGCGGGAACCCCGGCAGCAGCGCGCCGGTGCGCGCGCCCTCCGAAGAGAGCGACCGCGCCCCGAGCGCCTCGCTCATCCCGAACTCCGTCACCATCCGCCGCGCCAGGTCGGTGGCGCGCTCCAGATCGTCGCGCGCTCCCGTCGAGAAATCGCCGAACACGAGCAGCTCCGCGGCGCGCCCGCCCATCAGCACGGTGATCTTGTCGATCAGCTCGGTGCGCGACATCAGGTAGCGGTCCTCGAGCGGCACCTGCATGGTGAAGCCGAGCGCGCCGAGGCCGCGCGGGATCATCGAAACCTTGTGGACGCGATCCGTCGTCGGCAGCACCTCGGCGAGCAGCGCGTGGCCGGCCTCGTGGTGCGCGACGATCTCCTTCTCGCGCTCGTTCATCCGGCGGTTCTTCTTCTCGAGGCCGGCGACCACGCGCTCGACCGCCTCGTTGAGGTCGGCCATCTCCACGAGGTCCTTGCGCCGTCGGGCGGCCAGCAGCGCCGCCTCGTTGATCACGTTCGCCAGCTCGGCCCCTGCGAAGCCGGGCGTGAGCGCGGCGACGCGCCGCAGATCGATGTCCTCGGCGAACTTCACGCCGCGCGCGTGGAGGCGGAGGATCTCCTCGCGACCGCGCACGTCGGGGCGATCGACCAGCACCTGGCGGTCGAAGCGCCCCGGCCGCAGCAGCGCGCTATCGAGGATCTCGGGGCGGTTCGTCGCCGCCATGATGATGAGGCCCTTGCGCGCGTCGAAGCCGTCCATCTCCGAGAGCAGCTGGTTCAGCGTCTGCTCGCGCTCGTCGTGGCCGGCGAAGGTGGAGGCGCCGCGCGCCTTGCCGATGGCGTCCAGCTCGTCGATGAAGATGATGCACGGGGCCTTCGCCTGCGCCTGGGCGAAGAGGTCGCGCACGCGCGCCGCGCCGACGCCGACGAACATCTCCACGAAGTCCGATCCGGTGAGCGAGAAGAACGGCACCTTCGCCTCGCCGGCCACCGCGCGCGCCAGCAGCGTCTTGCCGGTGCCGGGCGGACCGAGCAGCAGCACGCCCTTCGGGATCCGCCCACCGATGCGACGGAACCGCTCCGGCGACTTCAGGAAGTCGACGATCTCGCGCAGCTCGTCGACGGCCTCGTCCACGCCCGCCACGTCGGAGAAGGTGACGCCGGTCCCCTCCTCGGCCACCAGCCGGGCGCGCGAGCGCCCGATCGACATCACGCCCGCGCCGGGCGAGAAGCGGCGCATGAAGAAGAAGTAGACGAGCGACAGCAGCGCGAGCGGGATCAGCCACGCCACCACCAGCCCGGAGAGCCAGTCGCTCTCCGGCAGCTCCGAGTAGGTGACGTGCTGGCGATCGAGCAGCGGCACCAGCTCGGGATCGTCGACGCGGTTGGCGATCCAGCGCTCCTTCGCCGCGCCGGCCTTGGGCGTGGCGACGATCTTGTCGCGCGCAATCTGGACCGAGGCGACCTGGCCGGCGGCGATCTTCGCCTTGAGGTCGCTGTAAGGGATGCGCGCCCCGTTCGACGCGGGCCGCCCGAGGAGCAGCGCCGCGCCGAGGGCGAACAGCAGATACAGGAGCCAGGGACGCGCCGGCCGCGGGCGGCGAAGAGCGGGCTGCCGCGGGTCGGAATCGGCGGGCATGCGCCATCAGGAGGCGAGGCATGTGCCACGGTGCTGGCGCGTCGCTTGCTCCGCGTGGTTGACGTGGCAGCGCCGCCAGGCCGAGGGAGGGACGTCCGGATGCAGACCGTGCTGGTAGTCGACGACGATCCCGAAGCGGCAGACGTGATGGCCCAGGCGCTCTCCGCGCCGGGACGGCGGGTCCGTGCGTTCTCCGACCCGCTGCGCGCGCTGGCCGCGCTCACCGCCGACGGTGCCGATCTGCTCATCGCCGACCTGTCGATGCCCTGGATCGGCGGCCGCGACGTCGTCGCCTCGGCGCGGCTCCGCCGGCCCGAGCTGGAGATCATCCTCGTCTCGGGGCTGGCCGATGGGATGGCGATCGCCGCCCGAGAGGGGCTCGAGTTCGTCGCCAAGCCGGTGGACCTGGAGCGACTTCGCCGCGTCGTCGCCGCCAAGCTCGCCTTAAGAGCGGGCGCCGAGGTGTGAGGGCGCGACGCCCGACGCGTGTGCACTTCTTGCACTCGACCGAGCGCCACACTGTGCAGATCCGGCGCACCCCCTCGGAGTCCTAGAGACCGTAGGAGGCGAGCTTGTTGTAGATGGAGCGGCGGCTGATCCCGAGGACGCCGGCGGTCGCGGTCTTGTTGCCCTGGTTCGCCTCGAGGGTGCGCAGGATCACCTCGCGCTCGACGCTCTCCATGGGCGTGCCGATGGCGATCTTGATCAGAGGCGCGGCCTGCTCGACCCGCATGCAGGGCGGAAGGAGCGACGGATCGAGGGCCGGCCCGGTCGCGAGCAGCACCCCCTGCTCCATCACGCTCGCCAGCTCGCGCACGTTCCCGGGCCACGACCACGCCGCGAGGAGGCGCTCCGTCTCCACGGGGATCACCGACACGGTGCGCCCGTGCCGGCGGCCGGCCTCGGCGAGCAGCGCCGCGGCGAGCACCGGGACGTCCTCGATCCGCTCGCGCAGCGGCGGCAGCCGCACCGTCATCACGGTGAGGCGGTCGCAGAGGTCGGCGCGCAGCCTTCCGTCGCGAACCAGCGCGGCCGGGTCGCCGGTGGACGAGACCACCACCCGCGCGTCGATCGCGCGCTCGCGCCGGCCGCCGATGCGCGCGGACCTCCCGGCGACGAGGTGTCGCAGCAGCGCCGCTTGCGCCGCCTCGTCGAGCGCCGAAAGCTCGTCGACGTAGAGCGTGCCTCCCGCCGCCTCCGCGAGGCGGCCGTCGGTGCGTTCGGCGCCGCCCTGCCGCTCGCGCCCGAACAGCTCCCCGGCGGCGAGCGCCGGATCGAGCGTCGCGGCCGCCACCGCCACGAACGGCCCCCCGGCGCGCGGCGAGCGGGCGTGCAGCGCGCGCGCGACCCGCTCCCGGCCGCTCCCCGACTCGCCCAGCACCAGCACCGGCCCGTCGGCGGCGGCGGCGATCCGCGCGCGCTCGAACACCTCCAGCATCGCCTGCGAGCGCGCCTGCATCCCCTCGAACGTGGCGGTCGGCGCCCGCTCCCCGACCAGGAGGTGGTTCGGCAGGTACTCCGGCAACCGCGCCGTCAGCGACGCGCACAGCGCCAGCAGCCGCTTCGGCTTGATCGGTTTCTGCACGTACTCCGCCGCGCCCCGCTTGAGCGCGGTGATCGCCGCGCGCACCGTCGCCTGGCCGGTCACCAGCACCGTCACCGTCGAGGGGCAGGCCTGCCGCAGCGCCTTGATGAGCGAGATGCCGTTGCGCCCCGGCAGGTGCAGATCGCACAGCGCCAGGTGGAAGGTGTCGGCGCGGCAGCGATCGAGCGCCTCCTCGGCGCTCCCGGCGGTGGTCACCTCGTACCCGTCGCCGGCGAGGAGCTGCTCGAGCGCCTCCAGGAGGTGCCGGTCGTCGTCCACGATGAGGATCTTCGCTCGCGCCATGGTCCTGGCCTCGTTCGCCGTCCGTCGGCGGCCCGGCTGCGGGTCTGTCGGGAATAAGTTGCGCGAGGATCGGCGTCGAGGCGCCTCGATGGCGAGGCGCGAGGAGGGCGCTTGCTGGTTGCAGGCAACTGACGAGCAACGAAGCCAGCGAGGGTGCATCGGCGTCGAGACCGCGTGAGTTATTCCGCGACAGGCCCTAAGCAAGCGCTGGTCCACGGACCGGCATGCCGCCCGAGCGTGCCGCGAGCGGCCGCTCCCGCTGCTGAGAACAATTGGCACGGTCCGCTGTGCAGAGGCGCTACATGGCCCCTCCCCATTATGTGCAGGAAATGCAACTTGCCGTCGAAGGCGCGCGGGCACGACGGCTGCAAATTTGCGAGGCGATGAGCTCGCGCCCCTCCGATCCGCAGCCCAGCCCTCTCGGCGGATACCTCCACGAGATCGATCACTTTCCGCTGCTCACGCCGGAGGAGGAGCACGGGCTCGCCGTCCGATGGCAGCGCTCGCGCGACGTGGAGGCGGGCCGGCGCCTGGTCACCGCGAACCTCCGCTTCGTCGTGAAGATCGCGTTCGAGTACCGCACGTACGGCGTGCGGCTCCTCGATCTGATCCAGGAGGGCAACCTCGGCCTGATGGTGGCGGTGGACCGGTTCGATCCACGGCGGCGGGTCCGCCTCACCACCTACGCGGTATGGTGGATCCGCGCCTACATCCAGGAGCACATCCGGCGCTCCTGGTCGCTCGTGCGCTTCGGCACCACGCGCGCGGAGCAGCGCTGCTTCTATCGCCTCCGACGGGAGCGGCAGCGCCTGGAGCGCGGCGGCACCAGCGCGGATCCGGTGCGGCTGGCGGCCGCCCTCGGCGTGCGGCGCGAAGAGCTGGAGTCGATCGAGTCGCGCATCACCCGGCGTGACGTGTCGCTCGACGACCCGGCGTTCACCGACACGGAGGAGACGCGAGCCGACCGCATCGCCGACGATCGCGCGGGCCCCGAGGCGACGGTCGCGGAGCGCGAGCTGTCGGCGGAGGCCAGCCGCCGCGTCCGCGACGCGCTCGCCTATCTCGACCCCCGCGAGCGCGCGATCATCCAGCGGCGCTTCCTCAACCGCCGGGCGGCCACGCTGAAGGAGATCGGCGAGTCGTTCGGGATCTCGCGCGAGCGGGTGCGGCAACTCGAGGCGCGCGCCAAGGCGAAGATGCGCGCTCGGCTGGCGCCGCTCCGCGAGCAGCGCGCCGTCGGGTAATCAGCGTCGGGAGTCAGCCACGCCCCGCCGGCGCCGCTCGGCGAGCAGCGCGCCGTCGGGCATAGTCTACAGTCGGCGTCGGGGAGTCAGCGTCGGGCGGTCAGCGTCGGGCAATCAGCGCGGCGAGGGGTGGATCGTCCAGCGCTGCGCACGCCGCGAGTGCGTGTCGTCGGGAAGGCGCGGGAAGCGCACGTAGCCGCGCGCCTCGAGGGTGTCCACCAGCTCCTCCGCCTCCAGCGACGAGCAGCCGAGCGCCGAAGCCACCGCGTCGCGCAGCGTGGTGCGCCCGTCCAGGTAACCCTCGTCCAACTCGGCGCCGAAGGAGCGCTCGAGCAGCATCGCGAGCGAGCACAGGTCAACGTCCTCGACGGAGAACATCCGGCCTCCCATTGGAGTC
This sequence comes from Myxococcales bacterium, assembly GCA_021784515.1. GTDB lineage: Bacteria > Myxococcota_A > Polyangia > Palsa-1104 > SHYY01 > SHYY01. The sequence goes on from JAJXSP010000007.1 coordinate 12,733, forward strand.
ACGAAAGGCGGTGCACGGGTCGTTCCACGGCGCGCGCCCGCGGGCACGCCCATTGCGCGATTCGATCGCGTGGACGAGGTGTTCCACAAGCCGGTGGACGTCGCGGCGCTCCTGCGCTTCCTCGGCGAGCCGGCCGCCGCGTGAACGCGCGCTACATCCGGTCGAGCACCTCGATACCGAGCAGGCGGAGACCGTCGCGCAGCACCCGCGCGACCAGCTCCGTGAGCGCGAGACGCGAGGCGCGCACCGCCGGCTCTGCCTTGAGCACCGGGTGGTCGGCGTAGAAGCCCGAGAAGGCGCCCGCCAGCTCGAAGAGGTAGTCGCACAGCACGTGCGGGCGGCAGGTGCGTGCCACCTGCTCCACCGTCTCCGGGTAGCCCAGCAGCCGCTTGGCCAGCTCACGCTCGACAGGCGTGCCGAGCGAGATCGTTTGAGCACCAACGATCTCGCCGCCCTCGGCTGCCTTGCGCAGGATCGATCGGATGCGCGCGTAGGCGTACTGCAGGTAGGGCGCGGTGTTGCCCTGGAGCGCGAGCGCCTTGTCCCAGGTAAAGGTGACCAGCGTCTGGCGGTCCTTCGACAGGTCGTTGTACTTCACCGCGCCGATGCCCACCACGCGCCCGACCTCGCGGCGCTCGGCCTCGGAGAGCTCGGGGCCGTGCTCGCCCGCGGCGATCGTCGCGCGCCGCTCGGCCTCGTCGAGCAGCTCGCGCAGGTGGATGACGTTGCCCTCGCGCGTCTTGATCGTGCCGTCGGCCATCCGCATCAGGCCGAACCACACGTGCTCGAGCGCGATGGTCACGCCCATGCGCCGCGCGACGGCGAACAGCTGGCGGAAGTGGAGCTGCTGCCGCTCGTCGGTGACGATCAGGATCCGCGAGGCGCCCAGCAGCCCCACGCGCAGCGACATGGTGGCGATGTCGGTGGTCGCGTAGTTGAAGCCGCCGTCGGACTTCTGGACGATGAACGGCGGCAGCTTCGCCTCCTCGACGGGCTCGCGCTCGCGGGGCAGCACCTCGCCCTGCTCGTCGAAGAACGCCACCTGCGCGCCGCGGCTGTCGCGCGCGATCCCGCGCCGCCCGAGCTCGGCGACGACGGTGGGCAGGAGATCGTTGTAGGTGGACTCGCCGAGCCAGTAGTCGAACCGGACCCCGAGGCGATCGTAGATTTCCTGGAAGGCGTGGCGCGAGTCGGCGATGAACTTGCGCCACAGCGCGCGGTTCTCGCTGTCGCCCGCCTGGAGCTTCACCAGCTCGCGGCGGGCCTCCTCGAGGATCGGCGGCGCCGGCCCCTGCGCCTCCTCCTCGCCCTCCGCCTCCTCTTCGTGAGCGTGAGCGTGAGCGTCCACCATCTCTCCCCGCTCGCGCTTCTCCTCGGCGACGAACTTCACGTACAGCCGCAAGAGCTCGCCCACCGGGTCCGCGGCGTAGGCGGCGGGATCGAGCCAGCGACGGTACGCGACGATCAGCTTGCCGAACTGCGTGCCCCAGTCGCCGATGTGGTTGTCGGCGATGACGTCGTAGCCGACGGCGGCCAACACGCGGTGCAGCGCCGAGCCGACGATCGTCGATCGGATGTGCCCGATGTGCATCGGCTTGGCGACGTTGGGCGACGAGTAGTCGATCACCACGCGCTGGCCACGCCCGACGTCGCGCAGGCCGAGGCGCCCGTCGGCGAGCTGCCGCGCCGTCGCCGCGGCGACCCACTCGTCGCGGAGGTGGAGGTTGACGAAGCCGGGCCCCGCCACCTCGACCTTCGCCAACGCCGGGTGCCCCTCGAGCGCCTGCGCCACCGCCGTCGCCAGCTCGCGCGGCGGGCGCTTTGCCTGCTTCGCGAGCGGGAGGCAGCCGTTGATCTGGAGGTCGCCGAACTCCGGCTTGCCGGCGCGCACCACCGCCATCTCGGCGGGCAGGCCCTCCGGCGATCCCAGCAGCGAGGCGAGCGCACGCGCGGCGCGCTGGCCGAGGTCCGAGGTGAGATCGAGCATGGCGCGGCAGCCTAGCACCGGCGCGGACTTGCGTGGCCGCTTGAATCATTTCGCCAGCTGCCGACACCAAAGGATCGAAACGGCAAGCGAGGGCTCGACCGATGACGCGAATGAGCATCCTCCTCGTCGAGGACGATCCGCTGGTGGCGAGGGCGACGGCGCGGCTGCTGCGGCTGCGGCACGAGGTGACGGTCGCAGGCGGCGTGGCGGAGGCGCTCGCGGCGCTCGCGGGGCGGGCGTTCGACGTGGTGGTGTCGGACTTCGATCTCGGCGATGGCACGGGCGACGAGGTGCTGGCCCGGGCGGCGGAGGTGCAGCCCGCAGCGCGCCGCGTGCTCTATTCGGGGGTGTCGTGCCGCGGGGCGCGCTTCGCGCAGCGCGTGGTGCAGAAGCCGGCGACGCTCGAAGAGCTGGACGGAGCGCTGCACGCCGCCTGAACCGATTTCGTTCGCGTTCGCATTCTCGTTCCCGTTCCCGCTCCGAGCGCCCGTCGGGGCTACGCCCCCGGCACCACGATGAACAGCGCGCCGTCGGCGCGGCGAACGCGGAGCAGGTGGCCGCCCGGACGCTGCGCCTTGAGCAGGCGCGTGGCCTCCTCGGCGCCCGCCACCGGCTGGCGATCGACCTCGACGATCAGATCGCCCTCGCGCACCCCCGCCTAGGCGGCCGGCGCACCCTCGCGCACGCCCGTCACGACCGCGCCGCGGGCGCCCTCGCCGACGCCGAGGCGCTCGGCCAGCGGGGGCGTGAGCGTCTGCAGCTCGAGGCCGAGGCGCCCCTTCCCGCCCGTCGCGTCGCCCGCGCCGTCCGCCTTCTTCTCGCCGGCGTCGCCGGGGTGCTCGATGGCGGTGGCCGAAAGCGCGATCTCCTTGCCGCTGCGCCACACTTTCAGCGCCACGCGGTCGTCCACCTTCTTGCTCAGCACCGCCTTCTGCACCGCCTTCGAGCCGTCGACCGACTGGCCGTCGACGGAGGTGATCACGTCGCCCGGCTGCACGCCTGCCTTCGCCGCCGGCGAGGTCGGCTCGACCTGCCCGACGAGCGCGCCCTTCTGCGGCGCACCGGCGCCGAGCCCGGCCGAAAGCTCGGGCGTCACGTCCTGCATCAGGATGCCGAGGTACGGGCGCCGCACGTGGCCGGTGGCGATGAGCTGGTCGGCGATCGGCCTGGCCATCGCCGACGGGATCGCGAACCCGATCATCGTGCCGATGCCCTTGATCGCCGTGTTGATGCCGATGACCTCGCCGTCGAGCGAGACGAGCGGCCCGCCGGAGTTGCCCGGGTTGATCGCCGCGTCGGTCTGCAGGTAGTCCTCGTACTGCTTGCCGTCGCCGAGGCCGTAGCGCCCCTTGGCGCTGATCACGCCGACGGTGACGGTGTGGTCGAAGCCGAACGGGTTGCCGATCGCGATCACCCACTCGCCGACGAGCAGCTTCTCGGAGTCGCCGAGCTTCGCCGGCACCAGGTTCGGCGCCTCCACCTTGATCACCGCGAGGTCGGTCCGCGGGTCCGTGCCGGTCACCTTCGCCGGCACCTCGCGTCCGTCGGCGAAGCGCACCTTGATCACGTCGGCGCCGTCGACGACGTGGTTGTTGGTGAGGATGTAGCCGCGTGCGTCGATCACGAACCCCGAGCCGGCGCCGACCTGCTTCGGCATCTCCATGCCGCCCTCGTCGTCGGGCGAGCCGAAGCCGAAGAAGCGCTCGAAGGGCGTCCCCTCGAACGGGTTCTGCTGCATGCCGTGCCCGCGGTGCATGCGGTGCATGGTCGCCGGCCCGCCGCCCTTCTCCACCTTGATCGCCACCACCGACGGCTTGAGCTGCTCGGCCACCTGCGCGAAGGTGCGGGAGAAGGCGCGCGCGTCGGCCACCTGCGCCGGCGACGGCGGGGGCAGCGCGGGCTGCATCCCGACCGCGGGCGCCGCCTGCGCCTGGTTGCCGAAGCTCACGTGGACATGGCCGAGCGCGAAGGTGGTCAGGCCTCCGACGGCGACGAGCGCCGCGCCACCGAGGAGCCGCTTCCTGGGGATCATGGTCATTCCTCCTGGAACGCAGAACAAGTGGGCCGGCCGATGCATTTCCGGCTCGCCGGATCGATCGTCGGAGGCCGCCGCGGGTTGCCTCGGAGCGGGTGGTCATTTCCCGGGCCGGCGTGGTTGTGCTACCCGTTCGATCAGTGAAGCTGCGCACCAAGCTGCTCCTTTTGCTCTCGGCGGCGCTGGTGGCCACGATCGTGACCTCGACGTGGCTCCGCATCCGCCTCACCCGCGAGCGCCTGGAGCAGCGCGCGCGGCAGCAGGCCTCCGAGACCGTCGCCGACATCGCTGCCGACCTCGAGAAGGACATCAAGGAGGACTCGGACGACGACTTCGTCTCCGAGCGGCTGAGCTTCGAGGCGCGGCGCCACCCGTCGGTGGCGAACCTCGAGTTCAGCTACTTCAGCGACGAGGAGACGCGCACCGACATCCGGATCGCCGCGCGCAGCGAAACCCCGGAGATCAAGCACACGCCGCGCGTCGAGCGGAAGCTCCGCTCGGGCATCCAGCTGCGCCAGGACATCCGCCGCGCGCTGTGGGATCACGGCGGCGCGATGCACCGGCCGGGCGAGCGCACCGTCGAGCCGCTGTGGCGCACCCCCGACCGCATCGAGTCCACCCGATGGGCGCAGCTCGGCGCGCGCCCGCCGGCCGCGCGCCACCCGCCGAAGCCGATCCTGGTCGATCTGCGCAACGAGGCCGAGCGTCACGGAGGGCGCTACTTCGCGGTGAGCGCACCGGTCGATCCCGAGGGGCCGCGCCGAGGCCAGATCGACGTGCGCGTGTCGCTGCAGTCGGTGGACGACCTGATCCGCGATGAAGAAACGATCGGCGCGCTCGTCTCCATCGCGGTGGTCCTGCTGCTGCTCACCTTCACCACCATCACCATCCAGCGGGTCGTCGGGCGCCCGGTCGAGGAGCTGGCGCGCGCGATGCGCGTCGTCGAGGGCGCGGGCCTCTCGGAGGTCGAGGCGCCGCGGGTGGCCGAGCGCGGCGACGAGATCGGCGCGCTGGGCAAGGGCTTCAACGCGATGATCGGACGCCTCTCCGAGGCGCACGAGGAGATCCGCGCCTTCAACCGGCGCCTCGCCGACGAGGTGCGCGCCGCCACGCTCGACCTGGCGCGCAAGAACGCGGCGCTCGCGCAGCTCAACCGCCTGCTCGTCGACACGCGGCGCGAGCTGGGCGACAAGGAGCGCCTCGCCGCGCTCGGCCAGCTGGCCGCGCAGCTGGCGCACGAGATCGGGACGCCGCTCGGGTCGGTGTCGGGCCACCTGCAGCTGGCGATGCTGGCGCGCGACCTCCCGGCGGGGATCCACGACCGCCTCCAGGTGGCGACGAAGGAGCTCGAGCGCATCTCGAAGATCGTGCGCGACTACCTCGACTCGACGCGCCCGCTCAAGCCGTCGCTGGTACCGACCGATCTGCCGCGCGTGGTCGAGGAGGCCGTGGGGGTCGCCCAGGGCGGCGTCGAGCGCGAGGGGCTGACCATCGAGCGCGCCGTCGCCGCGGAGGCCGCGCGCCTCGACACCGACGCGGGCCTGCTGCGCCAGATCCTGATCAACCTCGTCGCCAACGCCATCGACGCGGTCGGCGGCAAGGGTCGCGTCGCGATCGCCGCCACCGCCGTCGAGGACGGCGTGTGCCTCACCGTGCGAGACGACGGCACCGGCATCGCGCCCGAGGATGCCGCGCGCATCTTCGAGCCGTTCTACACCACCAAGGGGCGGGGCAAGGGCACCGGGCTCGGCCTCGCCATCTGCCGCGAGCTGGCGAGCGCGCTCGGCGGCCGCATCACCGTCGAGAGCGCGCCCGGCCGCGGCTCGACCTTCACCGTCACCCTGCCCCGTTCTTCGAGGAGCGAGCGAGCCGCATGACCACCCCGACCCCGAAGGTCCTCGTCGTGGAGGACGACCGCGTCGCCCGCGAATTGATGGAGGAGATCCTGCGCCGCGACGGCTACGAGGTGGAGGCCGCCGCCGACGGGGAGCAGGCGATCCGGCGCGCCACCGAGGGCTACGACCTGGTGGTGACCGACGTGCGGCTCGGCGACGGCCCGTCGGGGATGGACGTCCTCGCGGCGTTCCAGGCGCACTCGCCGGAGACGCCGGTCATCGTGATCACCGCCTTCGGCGACGTCACCGGCGCGATGGCGGCGATCCAGCGCGGCGCCTACGACTACGTGTCCAAGCCGTTCAACCTGAACGAGTTCGCGCAGGTCGTGGCACGCGCCCTCGAGCGGCGGCGGCTGCTCCAGGAGAACCGCGCGCTCCGGTCGCAGGCCGGCGAGGAGCAGGTGCCGATCCAGGTCGGCGAGCAGTCGATCATCGGGCGCTCGGCGCGGATGCTCGAGGTCTACAAGCTGGTGGCGCGCGTGGCGCCGACCCACTCGACGGTCCTCGTCGTCGGCGAGTCGGGGACGGGCAAGGAGCTGGTGGCGCGGGCGATCCACAAGTTCTCGCAGCGCCAGACCGGGCCGTTCGTGGCGGTCAACTGCACGGCGCTGACCGAGTCGCTCCTCGAGAGCGAGCTGTTCGGGCACGAAAAGGGCGCCTTCACCGGCGCGGTGACGCAGAAGCGCGGCCTGTTCGAGGAGGCCTCGGGCGGCACGCTGTTCCTCGACGAGATCGGCGACGTCGGACCGAAGATGCAGGCGCAGCTGCTGCGGGTCCTCCAGGAGGGTCGGATCCGGCGCGTCGGTGGCTCCGACGAGGTGAAGGTCGACGTGCGCCTCGTCGCGGCGACGAACCGCGACCTCGAGCAGGACGTGAAGACGGGGCGCTTCCGCGAAGACCTCTACTTCCGCATCAACGTGCTCACGGTCCGCCTCGCGCCGCTGTGCGAGCGGTCGAGCGACATCCCGCTCCTGGTCGACTACTTCCTCGCGAAGTACGCGCGCCGCGAGGGGCGCAGCGACGCGGGGATCGCGCCGGCGGCGTCGCAGGCGCTGCTGCGCTACTCGTGGCCGGGCAACGTGCGGGAGCTGGAGAACGTGATCGAGCGCGCCCTCGCGCTCTCGAAGGACGGCTTCATCCTCGTCGCCGACCTGCCGCCGGAGATCGCCGGCGGGGCGGAGGCGGCGCGGGAGGCGCGCCCGGCCCCGGCGGGCCTGATCGACGACCGCCCGACGCTGGCCGAGCTGGACCGCCGCTACATCGAGCTGATCCTGCGCGAGACGGGCGGCAACAAGAAGAAGGCGGCCGAGCTGCTCGGGATCGACCGGCGCACGCTCTATCGCACCCTCGAGCGCGAAGAGCGCGAGCGCGGCGAGGAGGACGACGACGGCGCGGCCGGCTGAGCCGCGATCAGTCGAGCGGCAGCTCGATCCGGATCGTCGCGCCGCGGCCGGGGCCATCCGACCGCGCGGCGATCGAGCCGCCGTGGCCGCGCACGATCTGCTTCGCCACCGCGAGGCCGAGACCGGCGCGCCCCTGCCCGGCGGCGCCGACGTGGAACAGCTTCGGCAGCGCATCGGGGGGGATGCCGTCGCTCTCGTCGCCGACCTCGATCGCGCCCGAGCCCGCTCCGGACCACGCCCGCACGCGCACCGTGCCGCCCTCGCGCGTGGCCTCGATCGCACCGGCGAGGAGGTGATCGAGCGCCTGCCCGATCGCCGGCGCGTCCATCGGCCACCGCTCGCCGCGCGGGCACTCCACCGAGATCCGCACGCGCCGCGCGCGCGCCTCGTCCGACGCGCGCTCGATCGCCGCCCCGACGACCTCCGCGACCTCCGCCGGAGCGCGCTCCGCCTCGGTCGGGCCGGCGAGCGCCAGGTAGCGCTCGAGGATCCCGTCGATGCGGTCGATCTCGAGGCGCAGCACCTCCACCGAGCGCAGCGCCGACGGCGCATCCTCGCCCAGCCGCCGCGCCTTCGACTCGAGCAGCTCGCAGTGGATCGCCATCGCGTTGAGCGGGTTGCGCACCTCGTGCGCCATCGCCGCGGCGAGCTGCCGCAGGTCCGGCGCCGTGTCCGCCCCCGCCGTCGGCTCGCGCTTCATAGCTCGTCCCGGGCGCGCCCGTACTCGGCGAGCTTGTTGTAGAGGGAGCGGCGACTGATCCCGAGCTTCTCGGCGGTCGCCTTCTTGTTGCCGTCGGTGGACTCGAGCGTGCGGAGGATGATCTCGCGCTCGGCGGCGCGCATCGTCGAGCCGAGCGGGATCCGGATCACCTCTTCGGGCGGCCCGGCGCGGTAGATCATCTGCGGCAGCAGCTCGGGCTCGAGCGCGCGCCCGCGGGCGAGGAGCACGGCCTGCTCGATCACGTTGCGCAGCTCGCGCACGTTGCCCGGCCAGTGGTAGCCGTCGAGGAGCCGCTGGGTCTCGGCGGGCACCACCTCGACCGGCTTCTTGTAGACGCGCGCGAAGTGCTGCAGGAACTCGTTCCCGAGCAGCGCGATGTCCTCACGCCGCTCGCGCACGGTGGGCAGCCGGATCTGGAGGATGTTCAGGCGGTAGTAGAGATCCTCGCGGAAGGCGCCGCGCTCCACCATCTCGGTGAGGTCGCGGTTCGTGGCGGCCACCACGCGCACGTTGGCGGCGCGCTCCTTCTTGCCGCCGATGCGCATGTAGGTGAAGGCTTCGAGCACGCGCAGCAGGTTGATCTGCGTGCGCTCGTCCATCGTCGAGATCTCGTCGAGAAAGATGGTGCCGCCCTCGGCCAGCTCGAACTTGCCCTCCTTGCGCTCGGTGGCGCCGGTGAAGGAGCCGCGCTCGTGGCCGAACAGCTCGCTCGCGATGAGGTCGCGCGGGATGGCGCCGGTGTGCACGGCGATGAACGGCCCGGCGGTGCGCTGCGAGCGGCAGTGCACGGCGCGCGCGACCAGCTCCTTGCCGGTGCCCGACTCGCCGGTGATGAGCACGGTGGCGTCGGCCTGCGCGGCCAGCTTGATCTTCTCGAAGACGTTGTGCATCACCCGCGACCGGGCCACCATCCCTTCGAAGCGCACCTCGCCCGAGCGCCCGACGGCGAGCAGCCGGTTGGGCAGGTAGTCGGGGCGCGTCTCGAGCAGCGCCGCGACGCGCTCCTTCAACTTCTTGGGCAGCACCGGCTTGCGGAGGTAGTCGCTCGCCCCGCGCTTGAGCGCGCTCACCGCCGTCTTGACCGTGGCGTGGCCGGTGATGAGGACGATCGCGGTGGCGGGGCAGGCTTCGTGGATCGCCTTGGTCAGCTCCACGCCGCTCTTGCCCGGCAGCAGGAGATCGGTGATCACGAGGTGGTACGTCTCGAGGCGGAAGCGCTCCAGCGCCTCCTCCGCGGAGCCGACCACCTCGACCGTGTGGCGCTCCTCGCGCAGCAGGGCCGCCATTGCTTCGGCGGCGGCGGGGTCGTCCTCGACCACCAGGAGGCGGGGCGCGGGGCGCGACGCGGCGGCGCGCCGCTCGCCCGCCGGCGCGGTGGGATAGGTGGGAACGGTTTCGGGATCGCTCATGCTTGCTCCGCCGGCGCGGCGCCGCTCACGGGGTCTCGCGGAGGTCGGTGGACGCTAGCACCGCCAACCGGGCTGTGCAAGCGCTATGGGCAAAAAGTAGCACCTAGGGGGGAGTCCAAGTGTGCAAAATATTCAGCCGACTCGCTGAGCCGGCGCCCGCTTTCCGCGGCCATGTAGAGAATCTGCACATCCGCCGCTCGGACGGCCTGCTGCCGAAGAGCGGCGCCGCGCCCGGCGGGGGCGACGCGCTGCGTTTCGACACACGGCGTCGAAGGGCGTGTGCAGATTCCGCCTGCGACGGACGCGGCGCGAGGTCGGCCGGGCGGGCTCGCGGCGCTGGGATCCCCGCGGGCGCCGGGGGCATGGAAGGTGCACCAGGTGCGGCACGTCGCCGGAGACATGGCAATGGGGACGAACGCTGGCCCGACGGAGGGTGGCTCGCCGGAAGAGTCGTGGACGCGAGTGGAACCCGCGCTCCTCTCTTGTGAAGAAGCGCTCCCCGCGCGCCTTCACGGCGAGCCCTCGGCGGGCGGTCGGACGGCTGCGATGGAAGGAGCACGAATGGATCGAGACGAGGCAGGAACCGGAGCGCCCGAGGTCGAGGAGCTGGCGGACATCGTCCGGCGCCTGCGCGAGGATCTCGATCTGCTCCGCGAGGCGGCGCTGCAGCGGCGCGACGAGCTGGTCGGCCGCGCGCGCGGCTTCATCGCGGAGCACCCCTTCGCCGCGGTGGGGGCCGGCGTCGCGATCGGCTACCTGCTGGCGGGCGGGATCTTTTCCCGGGCCACGATGCGAATCGCGCGGGTCGGCGCGCGCATCTATCTCGGACGACTGCTGCGCGACGCGGTGATCCCGGGAATCGACGTCCTGCGAGGCGACGGAACGAGGGCACCGCATGGCACCCACTGAGCAGGCGGTCGCCGGGCAGCCGGCCACTCTTGCGGACGGCGACGAGGAGCGTCGGCGCGCCGCTTGCGTCGCCGTCGCGAACGACCAGGGCGAACGGGTCAGCGTCTCGGGTCAGGTACCGGAGGACGAAATGGCACTTCACAAGCTGCAGGTGGCCGAGGGCGAGGTGCGGGTGGCAGGGCGCGAGGGCCCGCTCTCTCCGATGGAGGAGCGCGCGCTGGCCCGTCGCTGGCGCGCATGCGAGGACGAGAAGGCGCTCGGCCGCCTCGTGCAGGCGCACCTCGGCCTGGTGATCCGCATCGCGATGGAGTTCCGCCACTCGGGTCCCGCGATGGAGGACCTGATCCAGGAGGGCAACCTCGGGCTCACCATCGCGGCGCGGCGCTTCGATCCGAACCGCGCCACGCGACTCGCCACCTACGCCACCTACTGGATCCGCGCCTGTATGCTCGAGCACGTCGTGCGCTCGCACGGCCCGGTGCGCATCGGGACGACCCGCTCGCAGCGCAAGATCTTCTTCGGGCTCGGGAGGGCGCGGCGCAAGCTCGAGCGCGAGGGCGAGGTGGCCGACTGCGAGAAGCTCGCCGGCGAGCTCGGCGTGCTCCAGGAGGACGTGGAGGCGATGACGCCGCGGCTGAACGGGCGCGACGTCTCCCTCGACGCGCCGCGCGGCTTCGACGACCGCCGCGCGATGGGCGCCACGCTGGCCGAGGAGGGGCCGACGCCCGAGGAGATGGTCGCCGGCTGCGAGGAGGACGACCACCGCCGCGAGCAGCTGTTCGAGGGGCTGAAGGTCCTCGATCCGCGCGAGCGCGCCATCATCCGCGCGCGCCACATGCGGCAGCGCCCCGCGACGCTCGCCGCGCTCGGGAAGAAGTTCGGCATCTCGCGCGAGCGCGTGCGGCAGCTCGAGCTGCGCGCGAAGGACAAGCTCCGCTCCTACTGCGGCCTCGGCACCGACTCCTCCCCCGAAGCCTCCGCCTGATCCCGCGCTACGCGCGATCCGTCCCCCACCGCTCTCGCAGCCGCCGCTCGATGCGCGCGAAGAAGAGCGTCTCGATGGCGAGGCCGAGCGCGATGATCACCGCGAACACCGCCAGCACGCGCGCCATGTCGTTCGTCTCCTGACCGGTGCGCAGGAGCTGGCCGACGCCGCCCGCGACGAAGATCAACTCGCCCGACATCAGCGCGCGCCAGGCGAACACCCAGCCGAGCTTCATGCCGGTGACGATCCCCGGCAGCGCCGCCGGCACCACCACGCGGCGATAGAGGGTGAAGCCGCGCGCGCCCATCGTCCGCGCCGCGCGCAGGTAGACCGGCGGCACGTTGCGAATGCCCCCCTCGGTGGCCACCGCGATCGAGAGCAGCGAGCCGGCGATGACGACGAACAGGATCGCCGACTCGGAGAGGCCGAACCAGAGCAGCGCGAGCGGCATCCAGCAGATCGACGGCAGCGCCTGCAGCCCGACGACGATCGGGCCGAGCAGCTCGCGGAGCAGCGCCGACCGCCACAGCGCGCAGCCGAGCGCGAGGCCCGCCAGCACCGACACGCCGTAGCCGAGGAGCAGGCGCTTCAGGCTGACCAGCACGCCCGCCGGCAGCGAGCCGAGCGTGACGCAGGCACGCCCGAGGCACACCGGCGGACCCAGGCGATCGGTGAAGCCGTCGCCGAAGCTCGCCGCCACCTCCCACGGCGACGGGAGGACCCACGGCTTGACGATGCCGGCCCTAGATGCCGTCGCCCATGCCGCCAGCAGAGCCAGGAGGAACCCGGCCTTGCGGAGCCAGCTCCCACGCATCGTCGATCTCCTCGCGAATGACCTTCTCCACCTCGCCGCGCAGCACCTTCATGATCCGTGCGACGTAGCGCGCGACGTCGGACTCGGTGTCGCGCGGCCGCGCGAGATCGATCTTCACGTCCTCCTTGATGCACCCGGGGCGCGAGCCCATGAGCACCACGCGGTCGCCGAGCCGCACCGCCTCGCGGACGTTGTGGGTCACGAAGACCACCGTGTGCTTCGACTGCCGCCACAGCTCCTGCACCTCGTTGTGCAGGACGTCGCGGGTCTGCGCGTCCAGCGCCGCGAACGGCTCGTCCATGAGCAGCACGCGCGGCTGCGGCGCGAGCGCGCGGGCGAGCGCCACGCGCTGCTTCATGCCGCCGGAGATCTCGTGGACGTAGGCGTCACGGAAGCGCCACAGGTGGACCATGCGCAGGTAGCGCTCGATGCGCTCCTTCCACTCGGCCTTCGGCCAGTGCGCCAGCTCGAGGCCGAACTCGACGTTCTTGCGCACGGTGAGCCACGGGAAGAGCGCCGCCTCCTGGAACATCACGCTGCGCTCGAAGCCCGGGCCGGTGATCGGCTTTCCGTCGAGGAGCACGCGCCCCGCGTCGGGCTTCTCCAGGCCGGCGATCACGTTGAGCAGCGTCGACTTCCCGCACCCCGACGGGCCGACGAGGCACACGAACTCGCCGTCGCCGACGGTGAGGTCGATCTCCTCGAGCGCCAGGGTGTTGCCGCGCCGGCTGCGAAAGACCTTCGAGAGGTGCTCGACCCGGATCACGGAGCCTCCTCGCGCGCCGCCAGCGCGTCGTCGAGCAGCGTGCGGTCCACCAGCCGCGACAGGTCGCCCGCCGGCAGGTAGCGCAGCCGCCGCGCCATCTCGGCGATGCGTTCGAGCGCGGCGGGCATCGGATCGGTCGTCACCTCGACGGAGGACATCGCGCGGTCGATCAGCCTCGGCGGCAGCGCCTTGCCCCCGAGGGCGGTCAGCTCGTCGCCCACCAGCGCGCGCGCCAGGGCGGGGTGCGCGCCGATCCACGCCACCTCCTCGACGTGCGCCCGCACCAGCGCGGCGACGGCGTCGTGCTTCGCCTCCATCGCCGTGCGCGCCGCCACCAGCAGCGCCGTCGGGAAGCGGCGATCGGGCCACAGGTCGCGCTCGTCGAGGAGCACCTCGCCACCCGCCTCGTCGCACAGCCGCGCCACCCACGGCTCTGGCACCCACGCGCCGTCGAGATCGCCGCGCTTCATCAGGGTGAGGATCGCCGGGCCGTCGAGGGGGAACACCATCACGTCGCCGCCGCGATCATTGGTGCGGAGGCCCTGCTCCTCGAGCCAGGTGCGCAGCGCCACGTCCTGGGTGTTGCCGAGCTGGGGAGTGGCCAGCCGCTTGTGGCGGAGGTCCGATGGCCCGTGGATGCCCGCGCTCCGGCGCACGACGAAGGCGGCGCCCCCCGAGGCGGCGCCGGCGAGGACGACCAGCGCCTCGCCGCGCGAGCGCAAAAAGCCGTTCTCCGCCGGGCCCGGCCCGACGTAGGCGGCGTCGATCGCGCCGGCGTAGATCGCCTCGATGATCGCGGGGCCGGCGCCAAAGACCTTCCACTCGACGCGCCGCGGGACGACCGCCCGCTCGATGGTCCCGCGCCGCTTCGCCGTGAGCGCCGCGGCGTGGGCGACGCTCGGCATGATCCCGATGCGCAGCACCGTCGGGTCGTGGGCGCCGGCGCTGCTGCATCCGGCGCCCGCGCCGAGCGCGACGGCGAGCGCGAGGAGCGCGCCGGGATGTCGCCGCTGGCGGAGGGACATGGGGCGGAAAGTTTGGACGATGGCGGGCGCGGAGGCGACCGCGGCCGGACTGCGGAAGGAGGGGGTCGGCGCCTACCAGATCACGCACTGCTCCGCGCGGACCATCCGGCTCCCGGGCCTGCACGAAAACGCCTCCGCGAACTCGTGCAGGTTCGACAGCGGCCCGTTGACGCGGAACTCCGGCGGCGAGTGCGGATCGATCGTCACGCGCGTCCGCGCGTCCTCGGGGCGGGTCTTGCTGCACCACGCCTGCGCCGTGCCGAGGAAGAAGAGCTGCGCGTCGGTGAAGTGGCCCGGCGCCGGCGGCGCGCTCAGCTTGCCCGCCGCGCGCTGCGCGTCGAGGGCGTGATAGGCGAGCTTGATCCCGCCGAGGTCGGCGATGTTCTCGCCGAGGGTGAGCTTGCCGTTCAGGTGCACGTCGTCGACGGCGACGTACCCGTCGTACTGCTTCACCACGCACTGCGCCCGCTTGTCGAAGTCGGCGTCCGCCACCGGCGTCCACCACTGCCGCAGGTTGCCCTGTCCGTCGAACTTGCGCCCCTCGTCGTCGAAGCCGTGGGTCAGCTCGTGGCCCATCACCATGCCGATCGCGCCGTAGTTCACCGACGGGCGCGCCGCGCGCGAGAAGAATGGCGTCTGGAGGATCCCCGCCGGGAACACCATCTCGTTCAGCGACGGGTCGTAGTAGGCGTTCACCGTCTGCGGCGCCATGTCCCAGTCGCTGCGATCGACCGGCAAGCCGATCTTCGCCAGCCGGCGGTGCGTCTCGAAGGCATTCGCCGCGAGCATGCTGCGCAGGTACGAGCCGCGCGTCACCTCGAGCGAGTCGTAGTTGCGCCAGCGGTCGGGATAGCCGACCTGGTTGGCGACGGCCGCCAGCTTGGCGAGCGCCTCCTTGCGCGTCGGCGCGTCCATCCACGGCAGCGTCTGGAGGTCGCCGTGCATCGCCACCTCGACGGAGTCGATCATCTGGTGGCTCTCGCGCTTGCCCTCCTCGCCGAAGGTCTGGCGCACGAACGACTGGCCGAGCGCCTGCCCGAGCGCGTGGTCGACGGCGCTCACGCAGCGCTTCCACCGCGGCGGCAGCTCGGGCGCGCCGCTGAGCAGTTGGTGGAAGGCGAAGTTCTCGTCGACGAACGCCTTCGAGAGCGCCGGCGCGGCGCCGTTGAGGAGGTGCCACGCGAGGTAGACGCGCCACGCCGCCATCGGCTGGTCCACCACCAGCTTGTCGAGGGCGCGCACGAAGCCCGGCACCGCCACGTTGATCGCCTTCACCTCGGGGAAGCCGACGTCCTTCAGGTACAGCTGCCACGGGAAGTGGGGCGCCTCCTTCTCGAGGCCGGCGAGGTCGAGGCGGTGGTAGGTGTTGGTCGGGTTGCGGTGCTCGGCGCGATCCATCGCGCCCTCGGCGAGCGCGTGCTCGATCGCCAGCACCGTCTTCGCGCGCGCCGCCGCCTCGTCGCCGCGGACGCCGGCCAGCTCGAACATCTTCTGCACGTGCGCCTGATAGCGCTCGCGGATCTCCTTGAACTTGCCGTCGCTGCGCAGGTAGTAGTCGCGATCGGGCATGCCCATGCCGCCCTGATCGACGACGGCGATCACCTGGGTGGCGTCCTTGAAGTCCTGCTCCGAGTCGAAGTCGAACATCGGGTTGGCGACGGAGAGATGCTCGCGCGCCACCGCCGCCACCAGCTCGGGCTTGTCCTTGATCCCGTCGAGCTTCGCCAGCTCGGCGGCGATCTCCGACGGGGCCTTCGACTCGATGGCCGCCTCGTCCATGCAGGCGGCGAAGTAATCGCCGAGCTTGCCGCGGTAGATGTCCACCGGATCGCCCTGGCCGGCGGCGTCCTTTTCGAGCGTCTTGCGCAGCACCGCGAGATTGCGCTCCTCGATCTCGCCGAACGCGCCCCAGCGCGAGCGGTCGGCGGGGATCTCGTTGCGCTTCATCCAGCCGCCGCAGGCGAAGCGGTAGAAGTCGTCGCAGGGGTCGACGCTGCGGTCGAGGTTGCGCTCATCGACGCCGGTGCCCTCGGCGCTCGGTGCGGCGGCGGCGGCTGCGGCGACGGGAGCCTTCTCGGGGACGGCGGCGGCCTTCGGCGGGGCGTGCGAGCAGCCGGCGAGGGCGAGCGGGACGATGGCGAAGATTCGGGCGCGCATGGATCCTCCTCGGGGGAGGCGGTTCTAGCACGTCCCGGCGCGCGGGAGCGGGCGCCCGCTCACCGCGGGGCGTCAGTGGATGCTTCGCATCCGCGGGGTTCCTGCTACCTGTCCTCGAGCACCAGCCGCGCGACGGGCACGCCGCCGATCAGGTGCGACTCGACGATCTCCTTCACGTCCGCGACGGTGACGTGGCCGTACCAGACCTGCTCGGGATAGACGACGCAGGTGACGCCGCGCGCGCACTGGTCGAGGCAGCCGGAGGCGTTGGCGCGCATCCGCCCCTTGAGCCCGCGCTCGTGCAGCTCGCGCTTGAAGGCGTCCACCACCGCGTCGGCGCCCTTGTCGGCGCAGCACCCTTTCGGGTTCCCCGGGTCGCGGCGGTTGGTGCAGACGAAGACGTGTCGTTCGAAATGGGGCATGGCTCCTCGAGGCGGGCGTACCGCATGCGACCCGCGATTTCAAACGGCAGAGGCGGGGGTCGGCCGTCAGTCGGGGATCACCGCCATGCCCTCGATCTCCACCTTCGCGCCCTCCTCGAGCAGCCCCTTCACCTCGACGAGCGTCATCGCGGGGAAGTGGCGGCCGAGGTGCTTGCGGTAGGCGGCGCCGACGGCGCGCGTGGCGGCGACGTACTCGTGCTTGTCGGTGACGAAGATGCGCAGCGCGATCAGGTCGTCGGGGCGGCCGCCGGCGGCGGCGAGCACCGCGGCGAGGTTCGCGATCGCCTGCTCGAACTGCGCGGCGAAGTCCTCCGACACGATCCTCGACTGCGCGTCCCAGGCGACCTGCCCGGCGAGGGCGAGGAAGCGGCCGCGGGCGACGGCGCCGTGGCTGTATCCCGACGGGCGCGCCAGCTCCGGGGGGTTGATCAGGTTCGCGGGCATGGAGCGGACCTTACGACGCCCGCCGGATCTTCTCCACCGCGTCGAGGGAGCGCTCGGGCTCCTCGTCGGTGGGGCGTCACGCGGGATCGAGGGCCGCGGCCTGCTCCGCGATCACCTCGACCGCGCGCTCGATCTCCGTCGCCGGCAGGTCGGGCAGCGAGATCCGCAGGGACGCCGCGCTCTGATACTGCGCGCCCGCGACGATCGTGATCGCGACGTGGTCGTAGGCGAAGCTCGGGGCGCGACGCGCCTCGATCCCGGCGGCGCCGAGCGTGCGGCAGATGGAATCGGCGGCGGTGAAGCAGGCGCCCTCGGTGGCGACGAGCGGGCGCAGGAGCAGAAAGCAGCCGTGGTGGTAGCCGGCGACCTGCGTGGTGGCGCGCTCCGAAAGCCGCCCCGCGAGCGCCTCGGCTGCGCGCTGGTTGTTGCGGCGCAGCAAAGCGTTGCGGCGCGCGTTGAGGCGCAGGAAGTCCGGGTCGTGCGCGAGCGGGAAGAGGCCCTCCGGCCCGACGGTGGCGCCGCTCTTCGCGAGGAAGTCGAGCATGCGCAGGCGGAGCGCGCGCGAAAACGCGATCTGCGCGCGCGTCGCCGGGCGCGGCAGCACCACCACCGCCGATCCGAGCCGCCCGTGCTCGAGGCCGAGGCAGTCGAGCTTGAGGTGGCTGCGCACCAGCAAGAGCGGCACGCCGGCGCTCACGCAGCGCTCGATCGCAAAGGCCACCTCGTCGCCGCGCGCGTCCCAGCAGGTGGTGTCGCAGACCACGGCGGCGAGCCCGTCGAGCGCGCGGTCGGAGAGCGCGGCGAACGGCTCGCGGCGCGCGATGGAGTCGAGGAGCAGCACGTCGCCGGGCCGCGCGTTGCCGAGCCCCTCGGTGAGCGCGAGGCGCCCAAGCCAGACGCGCGCGAGCTGCGCCGTCTCGAAGTAGGTGTCGATCGCGGCGGCGAGGCGGCGCTCCCCGGTGAGCTGGCGATCGAGCGCGAACAGCGCCGCGGCGACCGCCGACATCCCCGAGCCGGCGAGCACGCCGACCGCGAGGTGCGGCGGCAGCGGCCGCGGGTGGACCCACTCGAGGAAGCGGCGTGCCCGCGCGCGGAGGTCGTAGCGGCGGTACTTCCAGTCGAGGCGCAGGCCACCCACCGACGGGCCGGCGACGCCGAGGCTCGACTCGCCGGCGGCGCCTTCGATCGCGCGCGCCCACAGCCGGCCCCGCAGCCGCCGCTTCTCCTCGACGAGCGCGGCCACGGTGATGCAGCCCGCGCCGGTCGGTTCGCCGAGGTACGAGCGAACGAGATCGATCTCCGCGCGCTTGCGCTCGAGGTACTCCGCCGTGGTCTCGTCGGTGTCGATGCCCCGATCAGCCACCCGC
>JAJXSP010000310.1 GCA_021784515.1 Myxococcales bacterium
CGTGCCCGGTCCGTTCCCCGCGACGCAGACCGCCGCGGAGCGGCTCGACCTCGTGACGACCGATCGGCTGGTCGCGCTGCGCGAGGTGCGGCTGCGGGCGCTCGCCGCGAGGGTGCGATGAAGCGGCTCGCGCTCGTGGTCGCGCTCCTCGGCGCGGCCGGCTGTGGGCGTCACGACGAACGGCGTGCCGTCGACGAGCGGCTCGTGCTGGCGCTGGAGGAGGCGCGCGCCTGGCAGCACCGCGCCGACGTGCACCTGGCCGACGGCGACGCGGCGCAGGCGATCGTCGACGTGGAGGCAGTGCTGAAGGTCGCCTTCCCGCCGGCTTCGCCCGAGGGGGAGGAGGCGCGCCTGGACGCCTGGGCGCGCCTGGCGCGGCTCCACGTCGGCGCCGGCGACGAGGACAAGGCGCTGGCGGACGTGGCGGCCGGGCGCCGCGAGGCCACGCGCGACTCGTTCTACCGCGCGCACCTCGAGACCGCCGCGGGCGAGGTGTTCGAGGCGCGCGCCAAGCGCCTCGACGGCGACGCGGCGAAGGCCGCCCGTCGCGACGCGCTCGACTGCTACGCGCGCTCGATCGAGATCAACAAGCGCGTGCAGGCGGCGCTGCTGAAGGAGGCGCCATGAGGCGGCTGCTCGTGCCGCTCGCGGCGCTGCTGGGGGCGTGCGCGGCCGCTCCACGCCGTCATCGGCGAGGCCGGCCGCCGCTACGCGATCCTCGTCCGCAATCACACCGGCCGGCGCTACGAGGTCGTCGCATCCGTCGACGGCCTCGACGTGATCGACGGAAAGAAGGCGAGCCTCGACAATCGCGGCTACGTCGTCGACCCCTTCGGCACGCTGATCGTCGACGGCTTCCGCCAGAGCCACTCCGAAGTGGCGGCGTTCCGCTTCGGCTCGGTCGCCGGGTCGTACGCGGCGCGCGGCGGCGACGACCGCCACGTGGGCGTGGTGGGCGTGGCGCTGTTCGACGAGCGCGGCGCTCCGGCGTGGAGCGAGGACGAGGTCGATCGGCGGCGCGCGGCGCGGCCGTTCGGCGAGGACGAGGGGCGGTTTGCGCGGCCGCCCTTTTGACTCCTCCTGCTTGATTGTCTTGGCGGGCGAACGTCACCACACGCACGCGAAGAAACGAAACACCGTCCCCCCAGCGTGTGGAAGACGCCCGCGACGCCCCGCGAACGTCTGCCTAGGGGGGCCTGGGCCGGCAGTCGGCCGCGGCTTCTGCCGCCGGGCCGAGGTTCAATCCGCTGGGGCGGCGCAGGTCGGGCGATCGATCCCACCGTTCGTATCCGGAGACTACTCCTCCGTCCATGTGGCGGCGCGCGGCCCGGCACCACCGCTATACTCCCCCGTCGTGAACGTAACCTTCGTCGCCCTCGGATCGGAGCAGCTCTCGCTGTCGCTGCTCTCGGCCGTGCTCCGCCGCGAAGGCCATTCAACCTCGCTCGCATTCCATCCCGCGCTCTTTGCCGACCGCTACTTCCTCGACGTGCCGCCGCTCGCCGCGCTCTTCGACCGCACCGCGCGCGTCGTCGACGAGGTGGTCGCCGGGGCGCCCGACCTCGTCGCCTTCAGCGTGCTGACGCCCACCTATCAATGGGCCCTCGACGTCGCGCGCGCGGTGAAGCGGCGGCTCGACGTGCCGGTCATCTTCGGCGGCGTCCACCCCTCGGCCGAGCCCGAAGTGTGCCTCGAGAACGCGTGCGTGGACTACGTCTGCGTCGGGGAGGGCGAGGAGGCGATCCTCCGCCTGTGCGACGCGCTGGCGACGGGACACGCCCGCCCCGCGCGGCCGATCCCGAACCTGTGGTGGCGCGACGGCGCGCTTCTGGTGCGCGGCGCGGCGGCCCCCTTCATCCAGGACCTCGACGCGCTGCCGCCCTTCGACAAGGAGCTTTGGGACGGCCCGATCCGCGTCGCCGACAACTACCTCACCATGACCTCGCGTGGCTGCCCCTATCGCTGCGCGTTCTGCTTCAACTCGTTCTTCGCGTCGCTGCCAGGACGGGGCGGCGGCCGCTACGTGCGGCAGCGCTCCATCGACCACGCGATGAGCGAGCTTGTCGCCGCGAAATCGCGCTTCGCGATCCGCCGCGTCGACTTCGAGGACGACATCTTCACCGTCGAGAAGTCCTGGATCCGCGACTTCCTGATCGAGTATCGCCGCGACATCGGCGTGCCCTTCCAGTGCCTCGTCCACCCGCGCTACGTCGATGCGGAGGTGGCGCGCTGGCTGCGCGAGGCGGGGTGCGAGCACGTGCAGATGGGGGTGCAGTCGGCCGACGAGGAGTACAAGCGCACCCAGCTCCTGCGCATGGAGAAGGAGGCGCACTTGGAGGCGGCGCTCGGCGCGCTCGCGGCGGCGGGGGTGCCGACGAAGCTCGACCACATGCTCGGCCTGCCGGGCGAGCCGCCGTCGGCGCAGGACAAGGCGCGCGCGCTGTACGCGCGCTTTCCGCCGCGGCGGATCCAGACCTTCTGGCTCACCTGGCTGCCGGGGATCGAGCTTTTGCGCGAGGCGCTCGCCTCGGGGCGGCTCTCGACGGCGGACCACGACGCGATCCGTCGCGGCGAGACGCGGCTGTTCCACTCGCGCACCGCGCGCAGCGACGACGAGCGGCAGTCCTTCTACCGACGCTACGAGGTGCTGTTCCGCCTGATGCCGCTCCTGCCGCGACGCGCGCGGGAGGCGGTGCGCGCGGAGCACGTGCCCGACCTCCCGGCGCCGCTGGCGACGGCGTTCGGCCTCGGCCTCGAGCTGGTGAACCTCGCCGCCCACCGCGACTCCGAGGCGGAGAACTACGCGCGTCACTACCTCCACACGATGGCCTGGCAGGCGCGCGAGCTCGTCGGAGCGCAGGTCGAGCCGCGGTGGCTTCCGCCCTACCCGCCGTCTTACGGCCGCGCGTACTTCCCCGGATCCCGGGCGAAGCGCCGGCGGCACGGCGCGCCGCAGAAATAATAGGTGCGCCCCTCGTACTCCGCCCGCGCGGTGTCGGGTCCCGCCGAGATCTCCATCTTGCAAACCGGGTCCACGGCGCGCACCCGCTCGGCCTTCGCCGGCGCGCCGCGCAGCGATTCGAGGTAGTCGACGAGCAGCGTGAGCTGGGCGTCGCTCAACTGTCCTGCATAGCTCGGCATGGTGCCCGGATAGCCGCGGACCACCTTCTCGCCGGGCGCGAGGATCGATTCGCGGAGGTACGCCTCGTTCGCCTCGACGGTCCTGCCGTCCTCGAGGGTGACGACGCTGCCGAAGACACCGCCGAGCGGGCGGGCGATCTTCGCCTGCGAATGGCAGCCCTGACAACCCAGCTCGACGAAGAGGCGCTCACCCGTCGCTGTCGAATCCGGCGAAGCGGCAGAGCGCTCCGCCTTCGCCTCCGTCGCTCCGAGCAGGAGCCGGATATCGTCGGAGAGCCGGTCGACCTCGGAGGGATCGTCGCTGCGGTATTCGCCGCGAATGAAACCGGCCTGATCCACCAGCAGGAAGGTATTGCTGTGGACGAACGGATCGCGTGGATCCCCGGTCGGCTCGGCGACGGCGAGCAGGCCGGCGGCCAGGCCGCGCAATGTCTTCTTGTTCGTATGGAGGAGCCGCCAGCGGCTCTCGTCGCTGGTCCAGCGGGCTGCGTAGCGCTTGAGCACCGGCAAGCTGTCGTGGTCGGGGTCGACGGAGAAGGAGACGAAGCGGACGCTGGAATCGGCGACCTTGCGCTGCACCATCATCATCCGCGCCGACAGGATCGGACAGGCGGTGGTGCAACGGGTGTAGATGAAGTCGGCGACCCAGACGTGATCCAGGAGATCTTCATTGGTGAGCGGGCGGCCGTCCTGATCGGGATAGGAGAAGGTCGGCGCCCGCGCCATCACCGGGAGGGACGACGGCACCGGCCGCCTCTTCGGTGGCTGGCGGCGCCCGAAATGGCGTCTCGCCGGGGGGACCGACGCACGCGGGACGCCGAATACGGTGGCGCAAGCGAGCGCGGCCAGCGCGAGCGGACGCCACGCCCGATGAACGACCGCCACCGTCGCGCGCCTCATCGCCGGCGCTCCGAAGCGGCGCCGGGCACGAAACCTTCGAGGCATTTCCCGTCGGGCAGGCTGGCCATCGCTTCACTCGTGGATTCGCGGGTAGCTTCGTCCGCGGTCGGACTCCTGTCAAACGGGCCGCCTCCAATTCCCCGCACCCTGGCCGCACACGCTCACCATCGCTGCGGCTGCGATCTCGCGCGTGGCGACCCGCTCGCGACCGAGGCCCAGGATCGCCAATTCGATCGATTCGCGCTCGTGGAGATGCCGCGCGTCATCCAGAAGCTCGTCCGCCCGTGGAGTGACGGGCAGGGCGCACGCCCACCCAGTCGCACCGACTCGTATTCCCTGCTCCTCGATTCGAACGTCCTTTGAAGAGGTGCAGAACAATGGCTCCCGTCGCCGGCCGGGCCCATTTGGCGCATGGCTCTCTTCTCGGCCTTCGGCCTCTCCATCCTTCGGTGGGGCCCACGCCAGCGCGGGGCGGCGCGACCGAGGAGGTGCAGGCGGGGAGCCTCGAGGTCGCCGGTTACGTCGGCGCCGGCGTGCGGACCTTCGACGCCGGGGGGACGGTGGCGGTCCGCCCGATCGACGAGATCGGGTTCGTCGTCGGCATCACCGGCCGTTCCTCGAGATGGCCGAGCCGCTCGCCACCGACGCGCACGCCTACTATTCAGCCGGCTTGGGCGGCGCCGAGCCGCTGGTCGCCGCGATGCCGTTCTCCGTCGACGACGCGTGACCCTACCCGCCGTCGAGCACCTCGGCGCCGCCGGCGTCGGCGACGGCGACCCAGCGCGCATCGAGCCACACGAGGTCGCGCAGGCCCGGGCCGGCCGCGTAGGTGTGCTCCACGGCGAGGTCGGCGCGCCGGAGCACCCACACGGTGGAGTCGTCGGCCGAGGTGACGGCGAGGCGGCTGCAGTCGGTGGAGAAGGCGACGCGGCGTGGCGCCTCGAGGGACGCGGCGCGCTCGAAGCGGTAGCCACCGTCGGTGCGGCGGAACAGGCGGACGCGGCCCGCCATGTCGGCGACCGCGGCCGCGCCGTCGGCGGGGCAGACGTCGAGGCCCATCGCCACGATGCCGGCGGCGCGCGCGTCGAGCACGCGATCGCTGCGCGGCGACCAATCGAACAGCCGCGTGGTGTCGATCGCGGCGACCACGCCGTCGGGGCGGCGCACCATCTGGAGGTTGCCGCCCGCGCCGAGGTCGTGCCGGCCGATCCGCCCGCTCCCGACCGACAGCTCGCGCACGCCGCCGCCGACCAGCTCGGAGACGAAGACCGCGCCGAGCTCGGGGGCGCACACCGCGTCCACCAGGTCGGGCTCGACGGTGCCGGGCGGATCGGGGAGGGGCCGCTCGGTGACGCGCTCGCCGCCGTCGTGGCGCTCGACGTGGATCAAAAGCCCGCGCTTGGTCAGCCAGAGGCCGCCGTCGAGCGCGCACCCCTGCCACAGGTTGCCTACCGCGCGCGAGGCGTCGACGACGGCGAGCCCCTCGGGCGTGCGCGCCAGCCAGCGGGAGGCGCGCTCGCCTGTAAGGAGGTAGAGGCGGTCGTCGAGCGGCGTGAGGCCGTAGAAGCGCGTGTTCGCCTCCGCGACGTCGAAGCCGACCGGGCGACGGCCGTCGTTGGCGGCGCAGCGCGCGGCGAGGCGGTCACGCGGCCACGCCACGTCGGAGAGCGGACCGTGGCCGAGCAGCGGCTCGAGGGTGAGCGCGAACGGCGCGAAGGCGAGCGCGCGCAGCCAGCGCCGGCGCGCGACACCGGCGGCGGCGAAGCCGAGCGCGGAGGCGACGACCAGCGCGATGAAGGCGCGCACCGTCGAGAAGGCCGGCAGCGCGAGCGGCAGCGCCATCAACCCGAGCGCGGCGCCGAGCGGGATCCAGGCGCGGCGGTGGGGCGCGGCGAAGCGGAGGAGGCGGCCGAGCGGGGCCAGCACCAGCGCCGCCGGGAGGAGGATGCATGCCGCCGCGCGCAGCACGCCCGGCGCGTCGTCCGGGCAAAGCTCGATCGCCGCGCGCGCGCCGGCGGCGACGGCGAGCAGGAGCGCCCGCAGCAGCGTGCGTCCGACGGGCGTGGCGACGAGGATGGCGAACAGCCCGAGGGCGAAGAGCGCCTCGGCGGCGGCGAACGGGTGGTCGAGCGCCCATGCGCGCAGCTTCGCCGGGCGCGCCGGCGCGGTCACCGCAGGCCCGCGCCGACGAGCGCGAAGCCGCGGCGGTCGAGCAGCCGCGGCAGCTCGCGCGCCCGGAGCAGCGCGTGCTCCGACGGATGGACCACCAGCTCGGCGACGGTGGACGAGCCCGCCCGCGCGGCGCGGCGAAGCAGCGCGTCCACCGCGTCGAGGTCGAGCGAGCGCGGCGCCTCGACGCCGAGCGGGCTCAGCAGGGGCCGATCGGCGAGCGGCCGCAGCCGCCACGAGACGCGCGAGGCGAGGGCGAGCAGCCCGTGCCGCGAGCAGCCGAGCCGCCCACCGAGGGCGACGCGCACGCCGGCGCCGGGCAGCCGCTCGACGAGCGACACCACCTCGCGCCGCACCAGCGGGAAGAGGTGCGCGTGCTCGTGCGCGTTGACGAAGCCGAGCGCGAGCCCGAGGTCGCGGAAGCGCGCGAGCTGCGCCTCCGCCTCGCGCCGCAGCCCGGCGGCGAGCCACGGCCGCGCGGCGAGGCGGCCGAACAGGCGCGCCCAGCCGCGCGGCAGGCGGCCGTCGCCGTCGACGAGCGGCGACCCCGCGAGCGCGAGCGGGCGCTCCCGCGTGAACACGAGGTGCAGGCCGAGCGCGACCGGCGCGCCCGAGAGGCGCCGAACGCGATCGAGGCGCGCCCCGTGGTGGGTCATTACGCTCACCGCGCTCACGAGGCGCCGCTCGACGAGGTCCTCGATCGCCGCGTTGCCGGCCTCCGTCAATCCATAATCGTCGACGGTGATGCACAGCCTGCGCGGAGCCGCCACGGTGCGTGCGATGATACACGAAGCGATGTCCCGTCGCCCCGCGCTCGCCCTCGCCGCCGTCGCGGCGCTGTTCGTCGCGGCTGCGTGGCCGGGCGCCGGCGAGCGCGGGATCATCGCCGAGGAGATCCAGCCCTACCTCGCGCGCCACCCGCGCGTGCTCGAGCGCGGCCCCGACGGCGTGGTGCCGATGCCGCCCGACGAGCCGGGCGCCCCGCCGCGGCCACGCTGGGTGCGCACGTCGCAGTGGCCGGTGCTCGCATGGGACGGCGCGACGCGGATGTGGCCGGTCTTCATCCGAGGCCACCAGACCGCGCTTGGGAGCTACTTCGGGATCCTCGTTGGGCCGCTCCTCGGCGGCGGCGTGGCCGGCGTGCGGCGCAGCTCGGTGCTGCTCGGGCTGGCGCTCGTCGCGCTCGCCTTCGCGCTCGCCCGGCGCGTCGCCGCCGACGCGCGCGTCTCGTCGCTGGCCGCGTGGATCGTGGCCACCTCGTTCGGCGCGGTCTGGCTGTCGCGCACCGGCTACGCGTTCGAGCTCGGGAGCCGGGTGGCGATGCTCGCCGCGCTCGCCGTCGCGGCGTCGCTGCGACGCGAGGGCGGTCGTGGAAGGTCGATCGCCGTCGGCGCGCTCGGCGGCCTCGCGCTCCTTTCGCGCGCCACCATCGGCGTGACGCTGCTGCCCGCGCTGGCGATCCTCGTCGCGCACC
>JAJXSP010000311.1:0-384 GCA_021784515.1 Myxococcales bacterium
CGGAGCACCTCGGCGAGCCGACCCCACTCCCCCGGCGGGAGCGCCGACGCGGGAGCGACCGCGCCGCGCCGGTAGCGCGTCTCGCTCCCCCGCTCGGCGATCAGCGTCCCGTCGAGGGCGAGCACGTCGAGCAGCGCGCGGAGGCGGCGCGGCGCAAGGCCCAGGGCGGCGGCCAGCTCGCCGGCGGTCGCGGGGCGCTCGAGCGGCCCGAACACGCCCAGGCGGTGTGCGGCCGCCCGCGCCGCCTCCATCAGATAGCCGCGGCCGGTGTCCGTCACCGTCGCGAACACGTCGCGCGCGCCTTCGCCCACCGGGCGACGATACCACGTCTCCCATTGCCAATCGGGTTGACGCCTGGCTGCCAACCTGGTTGACAGCCGTCGG
>JAJXSP010000311.1:394-7644 GCA_021784515.1 Myxococcales bacterium
CCTTGCTCGGAGGGGCGGCATCGGGAAGGCTCCTTGCGATCGGCGCGTGTCCCCACTAAGATGGCGCCCTTCAGCCGTCCCTAGGACGAGTCGGAAGCCATGAGGAGGCAATGATGCGGTGGTCCACCTTGAAGCAGCACCGGCGAACACGCCTGTGGATCCCGGCGTTCGTGCTCGCGGCGTCGTGCGTGTCCCCGCCGCTCGAGAGCCCGACGCCGACGACGACGCAGCAGACCCCGGTCCGGGTGCCGCAGAACGTGAAGAACAAGGTCGACGTGCTCTTCATGGTCGACAACTCGGCCTCGATGGACGCGATGACCGAGCAGCTCAAGTCGCGCTTCAACCAGTTCTTCCAGGTCTTCACCGACCTCGCGAAGAGCGGCACCAACGCCGACCTCCAGATCGGCGTCGTGACCTCCGACTACGGCGCGGGCGCAACCGGCGCGCCGGGCTGCCAGCCGTCCCCGGGCGGACAGGCGGGCCGGCTCCAGGCGGGCGGCGGCGCGGGCTCAAAATGCCTGGGCCCCGTCGGCGCCAACTTCATCAAGTTCGACTTCGCCAACCAGGGCAATGCCAACCTGCCGGCGAACCAGGACCTCGTCACCACCTTCTCCTGCATGGCCTCGGTCGGCGCGCAGGGCTGCGGCTTCGAGCACCAGCTCGAGTCGGTCTATGCTGCACTGCACAACCCCATTCCGGAGAACCAGGGCTTCCTCCGCGACGGCGCGCTCCTCACGGTCGTGTTCCTCACCAACGAGGATGACGCCTCCGCGCCGCCGGTGACCGACGTGTTCGATCGCAACAAGGTGCAGCAGTACGGCTACGAGGACTCCTACTCGCGCCAGACCCGCTTCGCGATCGTGTGCGGCCCCGATCCGGGCACGTTCCCTCCCTACAGCGACTCGGGCGGTCCGCTCTCCGACTGCAAGGCCGCGCCGAACCCGAATGCCAGCGAGGCCTATGCCGGCGACGGCCCGGGCAAGCAGTTCGACATCCAGCGCTACATCGACTTCTTCACCAAGCCGGCGGCGCAGGGCGGCGTGAAGATCAGCCCGCAGGACGTGATCCTCGTCGGCATCGACGCGCCGGCCGATCCCTTCCAGGTGATCCTCTCGAACCCCGGCACGATCAGTGGCCAGTCGTACCAACCGTGCGGCCAGCTCAACGAGAACGCGAACCCGCCGTGCGTGCCCGTGCTCCAGCACTCCTGCCAGAACCCGCAGCAGCCGGTCTTCTTCGGCGACCCGGCGGTGCGCCTCAACAGCGTCATCAACGCCGCCGCCAACCACAAGATCAGCTCGATCTGCGACTCCGACTACACCGGCGCGCTGAAGGACCTCGCCCAGCTCATCGTCTCCAACATCGGCGGCGGCTGCATCCCGGCGAAGCTGCCCGACCCGGCGAACCCCGACTGCGTCGTCGAGTGGGTGACCACCAACCAGGACGGCTCGACGACCATCAACGAGATCCCGAGCTGCACCGCCGGTCCGGCGACGATCCAGGTGAACGGCGATTCGTGGAGCGTCTGCTGGAAGCTCGAGCAGAAGCCCACCTGCACGGCCCAGTCGCCCGATGGCCTGGGCATGACGATCGTCGCGAACGACCCCTCCACCGGCATGAAGAAGCCGGCGCCCGACAACACCGAGGCGAGCGTCGCCTGCTCCACGCTCGCTCAGTAGTCGATCTCCGACCCGCCCCCAGCCACGGGGGCGGGACACTCCCCCGATAGACCCCCGACCAATCCCGCGAGTGAGTTCGACGGCGACGGGCCGAGCCCGCCCGCGTCAGGCGACGACGCGGTTGCGGCCGGCGCGCTTGGCCCGGTAGAGGTTGTCGTCGGCGAGCTTGATGAACGCCTCGGCCGGCATCTCCTCCTCGACCGTGGCGACGCCGCAACTGATCGTCACCGGGATCACGTCGCCCTCGAAGGCGAACGGGTCCTTCTCGATCAGCCGCCGGATCTGCTCGGCGAACTCGAGCGCGTTGTCGCGGCTCGCCTCGGGCAGCAGCACGACGAACTCCTCGCCGCCGTAGCGCGAGAAGATCTCCTCGCGGCGCACGCGGCTGCGCACCCGCGACGCCAGCTCCTTGAGCACGTGGTCGCCGGTGAGGTGGCCGTGGTTGTCGTTGATCCGCTTGAAGTGGTCGATGTCGAACATCACCAGCGACAGCGAGCGCCGGTGGCGGGCCAGCCGCGCCAGCTCGCGCTCGAGCTGCTCGGTGAAGTAGCGCTTGTTGTAGGCGCGGGTCAGACCATCGACGATGGTCATTTGATAGATCTCTTCGTGGTACGCCGACTCGACGTTGCCGCCGGTGAGGAACTTGAAGATGGCGGCGCCGATCTTGACGAGGTCGCCGTCGTCGAGGAGGCGGTCGGACACCGGCGCGTCGTTGACGTAGGTGCCGTTGGTCGAGCCGAGGTCCACGATGCCCCAGCGGTTGCCGCGCCGCTCGATCTTCGCGTGGCGCCGCGACACCGAGTCCTTGTCGACGAGGAGATCGGTGTCGCCGCCGCGCCCGATCACCATTCCGGTGTTCGAAAGCTCGAAGCGCCGTCCGAGGTCGGCGCCGGGCGGGTAGATCCACACCACGCACGCCTGGCTGCTCGCCCCCTCCGGGTTCGTCGGGGGACGCACCTCGGTGATCTTGGTCTTCCAGTCGTCGCTCATGGGGCGTGGCGCCTCCGCCGCGGGGGCGAAGAGGCCGACGGGATGGTATCCCCCGCGCCCACCGGCGTCAATTTCTGGCGCGCGTGGATGGTAGGCCAGGCTACCGACTCGAAATGAACCGCAACCGTTCGAATTCCGTGCTACCGACGGACATGGCCGACCGCACCGCCCCGGTGGACCCCGATCCGTTCCGCTTCGACGGCGACCGCCGCGGGATGCTCCTCGTCCACGGCTTCACCGGCACGCCGTTCGAGATGCGGCTGCTCGGCGAGTCGCTGGCGCGGCGCGGCTTCACCGTCGTCGGTCCGCGCCTCGCCGGCCACGGCGGCTCGGCCGCAGCGCTCGCGGCCACCGATTGGCGCGACTGGCTCGCCACCGTCGAGCGCGCCCTCGACGAGCTGCGCGCGCGCTGCGACCGCGTCGGCGTGTGCGGGCTCTCGCTCGGTGGGCTGCTCACCCTCGAGCTGGCGCGCCGGCGTCGCGACCAGATCGCCGCGATCGCTTCGCTGTCGGCGCCGCTGTGGCTGTCGCCGTGGATCATGAAGGGTGTGCCGCTCACGCTGCGTTCGTCGCTGCTGCGCGGCGTGATCGTGCCCAAGCTCGGCGGCTCCGACATCGCCGACCCGGAGATGCGCCGCAAGAACCCGACGGGGCACGGCGTGCCGCTGCGCTCGGTGGGCGCGCTGCTCGAGTTCATGGCCGAGGTGGACCGCGGCGTGGGCGAGGTGGAGCGTCCGGCGCTGGTCGCCCACGGGCGCCGCGACCGCACGGTGCCCTTCGGGTGCATGGAAT
Organism: Myxococcales bacterium; assembly: GCA_021784515.1. GTDB lineage: Bacteria > Myxococcota_A > Polyangia > Palsa-1104 > SHYY01 > SHYY01. The sequence continues at coordinate 3,856 of JAJXSP010000311.1, forward strand.
CGATCGCCTCGCGGCTGTGCGGTCCCGTCGAGCGGTTCGTGCTCGATCGCTCGGCGCACGTCGTCACCCTCGACGTGGAGCGCGAGCGACTCTTCGCCCGCCTCGACGCGTTCTTCACCCGCCACCTCGGCGCCGCCGAGATCGGGCGAGCGGCGGATTGACGGAGCGGCGCGAAACCGGTTAATCCGTCGCCATGAGCCCCCGATTCGTCGTCTCCATCGATCAGGGCACCACCGGCACCACCGTGCTCGTCCTCGACGAGGCGCTCGCCGTGCGCGGGCGCGCCTACCGCGAGTTCCCGCAGATCTTCCCGCAGCCCGGCTGGGTCGAGCACGACCCCGAGGCGATCTGGCGCTCGGTGACCGAGTCGCTCGGCGAGGCGCTCGCCGCGGCGAAGGTGGGACCGCGCGAGCTGGCGGCGATCGGCATCACCAACCAGCGCGAGACGACGGTGCTGTGGGATCGCGCGACGCTGCGGCCGCTCGCCAACGCGGTGGTGTGGCAGGACCGCCGCACCGCCGACGTCTGCGCGCGCCTGCGCGCCGACGGCCACCTCGAGCGCGTGCGCGCCCGGACCGGCCTCGTCCTCGACCCCTACTTCTCGGGCACCAAGCTCGGCTGGCTGCTCGACCACGTCGACGGCTTGCGTGACAAGGCCGGGCGCGGCGAGGCGCGCTTCGGGACGATCGACAGCTTCCTCGTGGCGCGGCTGACCGGTGGCGCGGCCCACGTCACCGACGTGTCGAACGCCTCGCGCACGCTGCTGTTCGACCTTGGCCGCCTCGCGTGGGACGACGAGCTGTGCGCGTTGTTCGGCGTGCCGCGCGAGTGCCTCCCGTCGGTGCGCAGCTCCGCCGAGGTCTATGGCGTCACCCGCGGCGTGCCCGGCGTCCCCGACGGCGTCCCGATCGCCGGCATGGCGGGCGACCAGCAGGCCGCGCTGTTCGGCCAGGCCTGCTTCGAGCCCGGCGAGGCGAAGTGCACCTACGGCACCGGCGCCTTCCTGCTGATGAACACCGGCGCCACGCCCGTCCCGTCGCGGCGCGGGCTGCTCACCACCGTCGGCTGGAAGATCGGCGACGAGGTGGCCTACGCGCTCGAGGGCTCGGCCTTCATCGCCGGCGCGATGGTGCAGTGGCTGCGTGACGGGCTGGGCGTCATCCGCTCGGCCTCGGAGATCGAGGCGCTCGCCGCGTCGGTGCCGGACTCGGGCGGCGTGGTGGCGGTGCCCGCCCTCGCGGGGCTGGGCGCGCCGCACTGGCGCCCCGAGGCGCGCGGCGTGATCGTCGGCATCACCCGCGGCACGACGAAGGCGCACCTCGCGCGCGCGGTGCTCGAGGGGATCGCGCTCCAGAACCACGACCTCCTGCGCGCCATGCAGGACGACGCCGGGCGCAAGCTCCCCTCGCTCAAGGTCGACGGGGGCGCCGCCGCCAACGACCTCCTCATGCAGTTCCAGGCCGACGTGCTGGGCGTGGAGATCGTGCGGCCAGCGCTGGTCGAGACGACCGCGCTCGGCGCCGCGCTCCTCGCCGGGATCGGTGCCGGCCTCTTCCGCGGCACCGAGGACGCGCGGCGCGCCTGGCGCGAGGAGCGCCGCTTCCGGCCGTCGATGGACGCCGCCGCCGTGGCCGAGCACCTCCAGCGCTGGACCAGCGCCGTCGCCAAGGCCTGACTGCAACTTCCTTGAACCCGGTGTGACTCGTTTGCCGCGGTGACGCGTGTCATTCGCGCCCCCGGGCGACGCGCGCGCGCCCGCTCCCGCCCTGTCAGTCTCGTGTAAGTCCGCTCCTCGACGCTCGTTTCCAGATCGTGCCCGAAAGGCAAGAACTTTCGGCACCCCGGTTGCGTCTGTAGCTGTGCGCCCTGGAGCAAACGCATCCCGCTCCAGCGGTGACCAAGGATGAGGAGAAACATCATGCGAGCGCCGCGCACTCCCGCCGACCATTGCGACCTCACCGACGGCGATCTGCTCGCGGCCGTGCTCGGCCACGACGAGCGCGCGTGGCGCGAGCTGTTGCGCCGCTTCCGCGCCCTGGTCTTCCGCTGCATCACCAAGGTGGCGGGCCGCTACGACGCCGTGCTGTCGAACGAGGACACGAACGAGATCTTCGGCGACGTATGCATCAACCTGCTGCGCGACGACATGCACAAGCTGCGCGTCTACGACCCGGCGCGCGGATCGAAGCTCGGCTCGTGGCTCGGGCTCATCGCGATCAACACCGCGTACGACTACCTGCGCGCCACCAGCCGCCGCCCGCTGCTCGACAAGCTCGACGGCGCGCAGGACCGCCCCGCGACGGGGCCCGACGCGCTCGACGCGCTCCTCGACAAGGAGCGCTGGAGCTACCTCAACGCGCTGATGGACGACTTCTCCGATCGCGATCGGCGCTTCGTGGAGCTGTATTACGGGCGCGGCCTGGAGCCGGAGGAGGTCGCGGCGGAAATGCGCATTTCGGTGAAAACCGTGTATTCCAAGAAAAACAAGCTTCGCACCAAACTGGAGGCTCTCGCCGAAAGCGACCCCGCCGCCCCCTCCCGCGTGTCCGACGAGGCGCGCCCGCGCCGCGCTCTCCGTCCGCTCCCCATCGCCGCCTGATCGCCCGCCCTCCCCGCGTTGACAGTCTCGCCGGGCGCGCCCTATGGAGTGCCAACTTCGACGGAGAGGCGCGCATGCGGTCCGGCATGAAGTGCTCGGCGGGGGTCCTGCTGCTCGGCACGCTCCTCGCGGCCGGCCCGGCGCGCGCCGAGACGGCGGATGACGAGGTCCAGCGGCTCTCCGACCAGGCGATCGATTCGTACAAGTCGGGCGAATACCAGCAGGCAGTGCAGCTCCTCGCCCGCGCCTACGCGATCCGCCCGCTCACGCCCCTGCTGTACAACCTCGCCAAGGCCTACGACAAGCTCGGCGACGCGGAGAACGCGTACGCCTCGTAGAAAAAGTACGTCGACAGCGGCGAGTCCGAGCCGCGCCTCGAGGCGAAGGCGCGCGATCGGATGGCGTTCTGGGAGCCGCAGCTCAAGCCGCGAAAGCCTGTCGAGGCGGAGAAGCCGCCGGTCGAGGTGACGCCGCCGCCGAAGGCCGCCGGGCCGACGCCCGACGACGTGCAGGCGCAGGCCGACGCGCGCAAGCGAGCGCTGCGCCTCGGGCTGGTCCTCGGCGGCGCGGTCCTGGCGGTGGCGGGCGTGGCGATGGTCGGCGTGGGCGGCTACGAATACGGGCAGGCCTCGTCGTTCCACGATCAGTTCGCCGCCTCAACGGATCAGGCGACCAAGGCGCAGGCGAAGTCGGACGGCCTTGGGGCCGGCTCGCTCTCGACGACGATGTACGCGGCCGGCGGCGCCGTGCTCGCCGTCGGAGCGGCGACGGTCGTCGTCGCGCTGGTGCTGCCGCAGCTCAAGCCGGGGGCGACGGAGAAGGTGGCCTTCGCGCCGTGGATCGCTCCGGGAGGCGCCGGCGCGGCCGTGTCATGCCGCTTCTGAGCGCGCGGCCCGCGCTCGTCGCCACGCTTGCTGCCGCCGGCTTGCGCCCTCGCCGCGAGCTACGACTGCTGGTGGATCGACACCAGCGGCGCTCCGACGATCCGGCGCGCGCCGGATCGCCCGGCTGGCGCGATGGGCCCGAGCCCCTGCAAGTAGCGGCGAGCTAGCGAAACAGCTCGACGCGGCCGGCGTCGTTCGCCTGGGTGCCGTCGAGCACGAGGAGGTCGGGCAGGCCGCTCAGGTCGACGTCACCGACGACGACGACGGTGCGCGCGGCGGTGGCGCTGGCCGGCGCCGCGAAGAGCG
>JAJXSP010000312.1 GCA_021784515.1 Myxococcales bacterium
GGTGCGCTTGCGCAGCGCCTGCGACATGAGGCGCGCCTGGAGTCCGACGTGCGAGTCGCCCATCTCGCCCTCGATCTCCGCCTTCGGGACGAGCGCGGCGACGGAGTCGATGACGACGACGTCGATGGCGTTGCTGCGCACCAGCATGTCGGCGATCTCGAGCGCCTGCTCGCCGTTGTCGGGCTGCGAGACGAGGAGGTCGTCGGTCTTGACGCCGAGCTTGCGCGCATAGGCGACGTCGAGGGCGTGCTCCGCGTCGACGAAGGCGCAGATGCCGCCGCGGCGCTGCGCCTCGGCGATGATGTGCAGCGTCAGCGTCGTCTTGCCCGACGACTCCGGCCCGTAGATCTCGACGATCCGGCCGCGCGGCAGCCCGCCCACGCCGAGCGCGATGTCGAGCGCCAGCGACCCGGTCGGGATCACCTGCACCTCGGGCGCCTTCTGCTCCTCGCCCAGCCGCATGATCGATCCCTTGCCGTACTGCTTCTCGATCCCCGACACCGCCAGCTCGATCGCCTTCTCGCGCTCGTCCTTCGCCTTCGCGTCGCTCTTTCCTTCGAAGTTCGCCATCAACGTCTCCTTGAATGGTGGGCGAGCACGAGCGCGCTCGTTGCTCGACGAAAAAAAACGGTTATTTCCCGATCGCGACGCGGGCGAGCGCGCGGTACTCGGCGCCCTGCTGCAGCGTGCGGCTCTCGTAGATCACGACCTCGGACGCGGCGCCCGCGCCGAAGATCAGGCTCGCGCGCGCGTCGAGGAGCGTGGGCAGCCACTCGGCCGCCGGTGTGCGCCCCGGGTCCTTCACGCGGCCGATCGTGAGGTGCGGGTGGAAGGCGCGCTCCTCGCGCGAAAACCCGAGGTCCGCCATCCAGGCCTCGACGTCCTGCTGCAATGCAGCAAGCTCGGGAGTCGGCGTGACGCCCGCCCACAGGACGCGGGGGTGGGCCGGGCTCGGGAACGCGCCCAGCCCCTTGGCCTCGAGGTCGAACGGCTTGCGCGAGGGCAGCTCGCGCGCGAGGCGGCCGCGGATCGCCTCGACCGCCAGCTCCTCGATCGCGCCGAAGAACTTCAGCGTGAGGTGGATGTTCGCCGCCGGCACCCACGCCACGCGGCAGCCGGCCTCGGCCGCCTTCGGGCGCAGCGCCTCGATCTCCTCGGCGATGCGCCGCACCGCCGGGAGCGGGAAGTTGATCGCCAGGAATGCGCGTACCGTGCTCATTGTTGCACCGCAGCAAGACTGCTGCTCATGGCCGCTCCCTCCGCGTCGCGGCGAGGCTCTCGGGCGCGTCCCGGCGCTCGGGTGTGATCAGCTTGTCGAGGAGGTTGAGCGCGGCGAAGGCCGAAAGCTGCTTCACCATGCGCCGCTCGCTCGGCCAGAGGAGCTGGCGCGCCTCCGTCCCCGCCGGGCCGCCGACGGCAAAGTGCACCGTGCCGACGGGCTTCTCCTCGCTGCCGCCGCCGGGGCCGGCGATGCCGGAGATCGCGATGCCCCAGGTGGCGCCGGTCGCGCGCCGCACGCCGTCGACCATCGCGCGCACGCACGCCTCGCTCACCGCGCCGTCGGTGGCGAGCACCGCCTCGGGCACGCCGAGGAGCGAGCGCTTGAGCGCGTTCGAGTAGGCGACCACGCCGCCGAGGTAGTAGTCCGACGAGCCGGGGACGTCGGTGAGGAGATCGCCGACCAGGCCGCCGGTGCACGACTCCGCCGTCGCCAGCGTCTCGCCGCGCGCGCGGAGCTTGCCGCCGAGCACCGCGGGCAGCGTGTCGCCATCGATGCCGTAGACCGCGCCGCCGAGCCGCGCCCGCACCTCGCCGTCGAGGCGCGCGATCACCGCGTCGGCCTCCGCATGCGTCGGGCGGCGCGCCACCACCGTCACCAGGTTCTCCGGGTAGGCGATGCGGAAGTGGAGCGTGGCGCCGGCGATCCCGTCGAGGAGGCCGCGCAGGCGGTGGTCGACGTGCGACTCGCCCATCCCCGCCACGCGCCACACGCGCTTCGCCGTCACCGGCGCGCCCGGGAGGAGCGCGCGCAGCCGCGGCGCGATCGCCTCGTCGAAGATCCCCTTCATCTCCCACGGCACGCCCGGCGTGAAGAAGAGCCTCGCCTCGCCGAGGCGCGCCGCGAAGCCCGGCGCCAGCCCCGCGCGGTTCGCCAGCGGCTCGGCCCCCGAGGGGACGCGCACCTGGCGCAGGTTGTTCGGCGTGACGGCGAAGCCGCGCGTGGCGAAGCGCTCCTCCATCTTCCTGCGATGCGCCTCGTCGATCGCCGGCGCCACGCCGAGCAGCGCCGAGGCCACGTCCACCGTGCGGTCGTCCTCGGTGGGGCCGAGCCCGCCCGAGACGATCACCACGCGCGCGCGCCCCGCGGCCTCGCGCAGCGCCGCCTCCATGTCCGCCGCGTCATCGGTGGTCGAGCTGCGCCAGCGCACGTGGAGGCCGAGCGCGGTGAGTCGCTCCGAGAGCCACGCCGCGTTCGTGTCGAGGATCTCGCCGCGGCACAGCTCGTCGCCGATGGTGACGATCTCGGCGCTCGCAGACGGTGCGCCGTGGCCGACGGTATACATTTGTGCAGTACCCTAATCGGGCCGCCGATCCGTGTCAAGGCGCTGTCCCGAGGCGCGGCCGGGCGTTCGCGAGCGGCCGTTGACAACCCACGGTCTGTTGATAAAGTGACCCTCGCTCAACCCTTCAGACCCCATGCCGATCAAGATCCGTTACGCCGCGAAGACTGACGTGGGGATGAAGCGGACCCACAACGAGGACTACTTCACCCTCATCGAGGATGAGCAGCTGTTCATCGTCGCCGACGGGATGGGCGGTCACGCGATGGGCGAGGTGGCCTCGAAGCTGGCCGCCGACACCCTCAACGAGTTCTACCAGCGCACCAAGGACGAGGACGCGACCTGGCCGTACAAGATGGACCGCCAGCTCTCGTACATCGAGAACCGGCTGGTGTGTGGCATCAAGCTCGCCAACTTCCGCATCTTCGACGCGCAGACGAAGGACCCCCGCTGCAAGGGGATGGGGACGACCATCGTCTCGACGCTGGTCAACGGCGACAAGGCCTACGTCGCGTGGGTCGGGGACTCGCGCGCGTACCGCATCAAGAAGGACGGCACGAACAAGCAGATCTCCCGGGACCACTCGCTCCTCGAGGACTACAAGGAAGCGAAGCCCGACATGACGGAAGAGGAGCAGAAGAACTTCCCGCACAAGAACGTGATCACGCGCGCCCTCGGGATGCGCGACACGGTGCAGGTGGACGTGCGGAAGTTCGACATCGACGACGGCGATGTCTTCCTGATCTGTTGCGACGGCGTCTCGGGGATGATCGACGACGTCAACATGGGCAAGATCGTCCATGAGGCGGGCGAAGACCTCGAGAAGATGGTCACCAACATCGTCGACACGGCGAACAAGAACGGCGGCGTCGACAACATCACGGTGATCTGCCTCCGCTGCACGATGACCTGAAGAGGCGTCGATCAATCCCTCCCGTCGCGAGCCGGGAAGCTTCCGCCGCTCGGATCGGGTCCTACTTTCGAGAGCCACCCGCGCCCCGATGGCGGGGACTCCGTCGCAGGCCGCTGGAGGGTCCGTGCTGACGCTCTTCACCGCGCTGGGTTTCGGCTTCGTCCTCGGCATGCGTCACGCGCTCGAGCCGGATCACGTCGCGGCCGTCTCGGCGCTGGTTGCGGAGCGGCCCGGCTGGCGTCGCGGCGCGCTGCTCGGCGCGAGCTGGGGCATCGGGCACGGCGTCGCGCTGCTCGGCCTCGGGGGCGCGCTGTTCCTGCTGCGCGCGCGCCTGCCCGAGCCGCTGGCCGACGGGCTGGAGCTGGTGGTGGCGATCGTGCTGATCGGGCTCGGCGTGCGCAGCCTCCGCCGGGCGTTCCGGCGCGGCGAGGGACCGGCGCAACCGCACCGACATGGCGGGCGCCACCACGCGCACGCGACCAACGGCGCCGCGCACGTGCACCTCGGCGCGCTCACCGTCTCGCGCCGCCCGCTGCTCATCGGCCTCGCGCACGGGCTGGCGGGCAGCGGCGCGCTGACGGCGCTCGTGCTGGCGAGCATGCCGACGACGGTCGCGGGCCTCCTCTACATCGCGCTGTTCGGCCTCGGCTCCGTCGGTGGGATGGCGCTGCTGACCGCGCTGGCCGGCTGGCAGCTGCGGCGCCTCGCGATCGGCCGCGCCCACACCTTGCTCCTCGGCCTCGCCGGCACCTTCTCGCTGCTGCTCGGGTTCGCCTGGGGCTCGCCGATCGTGCTGCGGCTGTGGCGGCTGCTGTGAACTAGTCGGTCGGCCTCCACGCCGGCAGCGTGATCCGGAAGCGCGCCCCCTTGTCCGACGGGACGAGCGCGATCTCGCCGCCGAATGCCTGCAAGAGCGATCGGCACACCGCCAGGCCCATGCCGGTGCCGCGGCCGGGCTCCTTGGTGGTGAAGAACGGGTCGAAGATGCGCTCGCGATCGGCCTGCGCGACGCCCGGGCCGGTGTCGGCCACGTCGAGCGCCACGCGATCGCCGTCGAGCGTCGCGATGCCGAGGGTCACCGTGCCGTCGCCGGCGATGGCGTCGGCGGCGTTGAGGAGCACGTTGAGCAGCACCTGCAGCAGCCGGCGCGACGAGGCCGCTACCGGCGGCGCGCCGCCGAGCGCGGACTCGATCGTCACGCCGCGGAAGCGCGGCTGCGGGCGCGCCAGCGCGATCGCCGTGCGCGCCACCTCGGCGAGGTCCACCGGCTCGACGCCGTCGGCCACCGGCCGCGCGTACTCGAGCAGGTCGTGCACGATGCGGTGGATGCGCGCCGTCTCGCTCTTCACGCGCCCGAGCAGGTCGCGCGACGGGCTGACACTTCGAGGGTCTTCGGCCCCGCCATCCTGCGGTGGGGGCTCCTCGGGCGCGTCGGCGAGCAGGATCTCCACGTAGCCGAGCACGGCGGTCAGCGGGTTGCCGATCTCGTGCGCCACGCCCGCCGCGAGGCGCCCGACGGTGGCGAGCTTCTCCTGCGCCAGCACCTGCTCGCGCGCGGCGGCGAGGCCGGCGCGCTGGGCGCGCAGCGCGGCGGTCATGCGGTTGAAGGAGTCGGCGAGCGCGCGGGTCTCGCCGTCGCCGCCCTCGACGGGCGGGCCCTCCAGCTCGCCCTCCGCCACCCGCTGCGCGGCGCGCGACACCGCGGCCAGCGGCCGCACCACGCTGCGGACGAACAGCCAGCCGAAGATCAGGATCACCGAGCCGTCGAAGAGCGTGACGGCGACGAGCAGGCGCGTCGAGCCGCCGACCGCCTCTTCGAGGTTCGAGCCGACGGCGACGCGCAGCCGCACCGCCGCCACGCGCGCCGCGACGGGTCGCGCCCCCGACGGGAGCACCGCCGGCCGCACCGGCGCATAGACGGTGAGCAGATCGCCGCTGCGCTGCGTGAAGGTCGCGCCACCGCGGCGCGCGACCGCCACGGCGCCGTCGTTGCCGACCGCGCCGACGAGCGCGCGGCCGTTGACGTCCACCACCGTCACCTCGGCGAGGCCGCCCAGGCCGGCGAGCGCCTTCGCCGCGGCGACGACCTGCGCCTCGTCGCCCGCCTGCGCGAGGAGCGCCGCGGCCGCATCGCCCATGCCGCGCGCGCGGTCCTCCTCCTCGGCCTCCAGGCCGGCCCGAGCGACGCGAACGGTGAGCCACCCGGCCGAGCCGATCGCGGCGAAGACCAGCACCGCGAGGCCGGCGAGCAGTCGAGCCTGCAGTCCCACGGCGCGCGATGGTAGCAGAGCCGCGCCGCGTCGCGACCGGCGCGACCCAGCGGGCTACGACTCGTTCGGGCAGTAACCGCCCTTCTGCCCCATCGCTTTCGGGCACAGCCCGTACAGCTCGAGCTTGTGCCGCACCACCTTGAACCCGCCGAGGTCGGCGGCCACCTGATCCTGCAGCTTCTCGATCTCCGGGTTCTCGAACTCGAGGATCAGCCCGCACTGAAGGCAGATCAGGTGGTCGTGGTGGTTCTCCGCCTCGCCCGCCACCTCGAAGCGCGTCTGTCCGTCCCCGAACTGCTGCGCCGTCGCCAGCCCGCTCTCCGTGAGCAGCTTCAGCGTGCGGTAGACGGTGGCGTAGCCGACCTTCGCGCTTCGTCGCCGCACCCGCTCGAGCAGCTCCTCGATCGAGACGTGGCCCTCGGCCTGGAAGAACTCGGCGACGATGAGCTCGCGCTGCTGGGTGGTCTTGAGGTTCTGCCGACGGAGGTACTTCTGCCAGCGGCTCTTCAGGCGGTCCACGTCGGCGGCGGCGTGCGGCACGCGTCAATCAAGGGACGGTTCTCGATCCCTGTCAAGCACCGGCGCGCCGAGGGAAGAAAAAAGGAATGCCGTCGCTCGACGGTTTGACCCTGGTGACGGTGCGGCATAGATTTCCGAAGGTGGATCACGTGGCAGAGCGGCCGAGGCCGTCCGACGGCGAAGGGTTCGATGCACTGATGGAGCGGCTGCGCGCGGTCGTCGAAAAGCTCGAGACCGGCAGCCTCACCCTGGAACAGTCCCTGGCGGCGTTCGAAGAAGGCGTGCGGCTCTCGCGACGGGGCGCGCAGATCCTCGATCAGGCCGAACAGCGCATCGAGATCCTTACGCGCGGGGAAGACGGAGATGAGCGAGCGGGACCCTTCCATGGCGTCGGAGAAGACGCCGCCGGTTGAGCCGCCCGCCACCTCCGAGTGGGCCGATGACTCGGGCGAGTGGCGCGCGGCGCGGCCGGCGGTGACGCGAGGCAAGAAGGTCATCATCGTCGACGATGACCGCGACACGCGGATGCTGCTGCAGTACATCCTCGAGCAGCAGGGCTTCCAGGTCGCGCAGGCGCCGTCGGGGCTGCGGCTGGTGTCGCTGCTCCACGTCGATCGCCCGGACGTGATCCTCCTCGATGTCATGATGTCGTGGATCAACGGCTTCGAGCTGTGCCGCGCCATCAAGTCGAACCCTGCCTTCCGCGACATCCCGATCTGCTTCATCTCGGCGCGCGCCGATGCGGCGAGCATGAAGGAGGGGCTGGCCTGCGGCGCCGCGGCCTACTTCGTCAAGCCGCTCGACGTGGAGGACCTGGTCAAGCGCGTCAAGGCGCTCATCGACGAGCCGCCCACGACGTCCCACTGAAGACCGGCGGGAGCGCGGCTCGTCAGAACTGGCGGGAGCGCGCCTCGTCGTCGGCGCGCAGGCGTTCGACGGTGCGCTCCACCTCGTCGAGCGAGGCCGCGCCGCGCAGCCGCCGGCGCACCACGCCCGCGCGATCGAGCACCAGGATCTCCGGCGCCTCGACGGCGAGCGAGCGGCAGAGGTGGCCGCGGTCGTCGAGCACGTACTCGATCTGCGAGCCCTCGGTCGCCTCGCGCACGCGGCGGTGCGCGTAGCCGAGGAACAGCGACGGCACCTCGGCGAGGTCCACCACCGTCACCACCGCGACGTTCCCCGAGGAGACGAGCGCGCCGAGGCGGTGGTTGATGGCGTGCGACTCGTGCATGGTGCGGCGCGAGGAGATCGTCACCACCACCACCTGGCCGCGCAGCCGCGCGAGGTCGAAGGGGCGGCCGCGCACGTCCTGGGCGCGCAGCGCGAGCGGCGCGCCCGGCGTCGGCGTGGCGCGCGCCGGAAGGAC
>JAJXSP010000313.1 GCA_021784515.1 Myxococcales bacterium
CCTCCCCCATCCGTGCTCGCAACCTCCTCGGTCAAATACAGAGAGTATTCTCCCTCGTCGCTCCTCGCCGGATCGGGCGCCTCAACGGCGATCTTTGATCAACTTGTTCCTGATCGGGCCCTTACTTCCCGCCTCCGGCGGCGGCGCGCTCCACGCCCTCGAAGATCGCCACGTAGCCGGTGCAGCGGCAGAGGTTGCCCTCGAGGCCGCGGCGGACCTCGGCGCGCGTCGGGTGCGGGTGCTCGGCGAGCAGCGCGGTGGCGGCGACGAGCATGCCCGGCGTGCAGAAGCCGCACTGGATCGCGCCCTCGGCGACGAACGCCTGCTGGAGCGCGCCGAGGTGGCCCTGCTCGCGCAGCCCCTCGACGGTGCGGACCTCGCGCCCGTCCACGTCCACCGCGGGCGTGAGGCAGCCGAGCACGGGCTCGCCGTCGAGGAGCATCGCGCACGCGCCGCACTCGCCCTCGCCGCAGCCGAGCTTGCTGCCGCTTTGCTGGAAGCGCTCGCGCACCACCTCCAGCAGCGCCATCGTCGGCGGGACCTCGGCGCGCACCTCGCGCCCGTTCAGCGTGAAGCGGATCTCAACCAGCGACATCGCGGAACCTCGTTCGTGCGGAGGCGGCGTCGAGCAGGCAACGCCGGACGAGCGCCGCGACGAGGCGGCGGCGGTAGAGCGCGCTCGCGCGCACGTCGTCGATGGGGCGGATCTCGGCGACCGCGGCGCGCACCGCGTCGTCGATCACCGAAGGAGAGAGCGCGCGCCCGGCGATCGCCGCCTCGGCCCCGCGCCCCCGCAGCGGCGTGGGCGCGACGGCGCCATAGGCGAGCCGCGGCTCGACCACCGCGTCGCCGTCGAAGTCGAGCGCGACCGCCACCGCGGCGACGGAGATCTCGAGCGCCGGCCGGCTGCCGCTCTTCTCGAAGCGGCAGAAGCGCTCCCGGCCGCGTGCGGGCACGCGCACGCCGAGCAGCGCCTCGCCCGGGGAGAGCGCGGTCTTGCCCGGCCCGAGGATGAACTCCTCGACGGACAGCGTGCGCGGCCCGCCGCGCGAGGCCAGCGTCACCTCGGCGTCGGAGGCGAGCAGCGCGAGCGCGAGGTCCGCGGCCGGCGACGCGTTGCACAGGTTGCCGCCGACGGTGGCGCGCGAGCGCACGAGCGGCGAGGCGAAGCGGTCGGCGGCCTGCCACAACAGCGGCGCCGCCTGCCTCACCTCGGCCGAGCGCAGCAGCCGCGCGACGGTGACGCCCGCGCCGATCGACAGCTGCCCGTCGACGAGCGCGATCTCCTGCAGCGCCTCGATGCGCGACACGTTGATCAGCGTCTCGAACGCGCGCCCCGCCCGCACCGCCAGCATGAGGTCGGTGCCGCCGGCGAGGATCTTCGCCCCCGCGCCGACGGCGGAGAGCGCCCACAAAAGCTCGTCGATCGTCTGAGGGCGGAGGTAGCCCGTCGTCGCCGTCATGCGAACCTCACCGGCTCCCGATATTCACCGTAAACCGCCTTGAGTGCCCCCACCATCTCGCCGACCGTCGCCTCGGCCTCCACCGCGTCGATCAGCGCCGGCATCACGTTCACCTTCGCGGCGGCCGCGGCGCTCACTCCGTCGAGCGCCTTGGCCACGCGCGCCCCGTCGCGGCGGCGGCGCACCTCGTCGAGGCGCGCGCACTGCCGCTCCGCCTGCGCCGAATCGAAGGGGTGGAATGCCACGTCGTGCTCGTCGCCGTCGGAGCGATAGCAATTGACTCCCACTTTTCGCGCCCGCCCCGATTCGAGATCGCGCTGCCGCTGGTAGGCCTGCCGCGCCACCATCGCCTGGATTCGCCCCGTGCGCACGCCCTCGACGATCCCGCCCTCGGCCTCGACCCGCGCCATGACGCGCCGGATCTCGGCCTCCATTTCATTGGTGAGCGACTCGACGTAATAGGATCCGCCGAGCGGGTCGGCGGTGTCGCAAAGCCCCATTTCCTCGACCAGGACCTGCATGGTGCGGAGCGAGATCCGCGCCGCGCGCTCCGACGGGATCGTATAGGCTTCGTCGAAGGAGCAGAGCGCCATCGTCTGCGTCCCGGAGAGCGCGCTGATCAATGCGTAATAGGCGCCGCGGACGATGTTCAACTCCGGCTGCTCGACGGTGAGCCCGCCGCCGCCGCCCCCCGCGATCATCCGCAGCCAGCACGAGCGCGGGTCGCGCGCGCCGTAGTCCTCTTTGATGATCCGCGCCCACAGCCGCCGCCCGGCGCGGAACTTCGCCACCTGCTCGAACAGGTTCCCGTAGATGTCGAAGTTGAAGGACAGCCGCGAGGCGAACTCGTCGACGGCGAGGCCGCGGGCGATGACGTGGTCGGCGTAGGCGCGGGCGATGAGGAACCCGAGCGCCATCTCCTGCACCGGATTCGCCCCCGATTCGCGGATGTGGTAGCCGCACACGCTCACCGGGCTGTAGAGCGGCATGTGCTTCGCGCAATACTCGATGGTGTCGCCGATCAGGCGGATCGATTCGTCGACGGGGAAGATCCAGGTTCCGCGGCCGATGAATTCTTTGAGAATGTCGTTCTGCAGCGTGCCGCGGAGCTTCGCGGGGTCGAGGCCGCGGCGGCGCGCGATCGTGGCCATCATCGCCAGCACGATGGGCGCCACGGCGTTGATCGTGTGCGAGACGGTGACGCGGGTGAGGTCGATCCCGTCGAGCGCCTGCTCGAGGTCGGCGAGCGAGTCCACCGCCATCCCGACGCGCCCCACCTCGCCGGCGGCGCGCGGGTCGTCGGAGTCGAGCCCGCACTGCGTCGGCAGGTCGAAGGCGACATTGAGGCCGGTCTGGCCATTGTCGATGAGGTATTTGAAGCGCTCGTTCGTTTCCGCCGCCGTGCCGAAACCCGCGTATTGGCGCATCGTCCACGGCTGCTTGCGATACATCAGCGAGTGGATGCCGCGCGTAAAGGGGTATTGGCCGGGCGCGCCGATCGCGTCCGCCTCCGACGGGAGCGGCGGCAGCTTCGTCGCCGTCTGGGCGATGTCGTCGGGGCCATAGGCCACTTTCGGCGACAGCCCGGATTCGAGCAGCACCGGCCGCGGCTCGTCGCTGCGCTTTTCGCTCATCGGGCGTGCTCCCGAACGAAGGTGACGACCTCGTCGAGGCGCGTGCCGACGGGGAACACGCCCGTAAAGCCCAGCTCGCGGAGCGGCGCGCGGTCGCGCTCGGGGATCACGCCACCGACGAGGAGCAGCAGCCCCTCGGCCTGCTCGGCCGCGAGCGCCTCGCGCACCGCGCGGCACAGCGGGAGGTGCGCTCCGGAGAGGATCGAGAGGCCCACCGCGTCCACGCTCTCCTGCACCGCGGCGCGCGCGATCGCCGCCGGCTGCTGGCGCAGGCCGGTGTAGATCACCTCCATCCCCGCGTCGCGGAGCGCCTGCACGATCACCTTCGCGCCGACGTCGTGCCCATCGAGCCCCGGCTTGGCGACGAGGACGCGGATGGGGACGGTATTGCCTGAGTTGCCCGAAGCCTCTTGACGCAACTTACGCAATACCGTCCCCCACCTCGACGCACACCGCCGCCGCGGTGTCGCCCGCCGCGCAGCCGGCGAAGAGGCCGCGGCCGCCGCCGCGCATCACCAGCTCCTCGCACAGCTCGATCAGGCAGCGGATCCCCGTCGGCGCCTGCGGGTGGCCATAGACGAGCGGCGAACCGAAGCGATTGACGCTCTCCGGGGCGCGGCCAGTCTCGCGGGCGAAATAGAGGTCATTCACGGCGAACGGGTTGTGCGTCTTGATCACCACCTCGTCCATCGAGAAGCCGGCGAGGTCGAGCGCCTTCCGCGCGGCGGGCACGACGGCCTGCGCCATGAATCCCTTCTTCGCATTGGCCTGCGCGAAGGAGGCGACACGGATCGACACCTTCGAATCCCGCGACAATGCGAGGGCTCGATCGCGGGCGGCGACGATCAGCCCCGCGTTTCCGTCGGCGGGGTGGGTCTGGGTGCCGAAGGTGGCCGTGCCGTCGGGCTTCACCGTCGGGAGCTTCGCGAGCCCCTCGGCCGTCGTGGCGAACACGCCCTCGTCGCCCTCCACCCGCGCGATCACCTTGCGGCCCGAGGGATCCTTGATCTCGAGCGGCCAGATCATGAAGCGCTTGTGGAAGCCCTCATTCACTCCGGCCCTGTATTGCGCATATCGCAGCAGCGTAATCTCGTCCTGCGCCTGGCGCGAGAAGCCGCCCTCGCGGGCGACGTTCTCGGCGGTCTCGATCATCGCATTCTTCGGAACCGGGTCGTAATTGAAGTTGTCCCAGACCCAGTCCTCGGCGCGGCCGCGCCCGCCCGGCCCCTGCGGGTCGGGATAATAGAGGTGCGGTCCGTTCGAGGTGCGATCGGCGGCGACGACCAGCACGGCGTCGTCGAGCCCGGCGGCGACCGAGGTGGCGGCGGTGGCCACGCAGCGCGCGCCGGTGGCGCAGGCCTGCATCACCGTCGGCCCGGTGAGCGTGGGCGCGCCGATCAGCGACGCCACCCACGGCGCGCCGTAGAAGCTGCTCCGCGCCGGCACCGTCAGCCCGAGCACCAGCGACGAGAACGTCTTCGGATCGACGTCGTGCCCCTCGAGGGTGCGACGCGCGCAGGAGGCGGCGAGCTCGAGCGGGTGCTGCCCGGCGAGCGAGCCCTGCCACTTCGCGAAGGGCGTGCTCCACCAGGTGCCGTAGGGAATGAAGGCGTTGGTCAACATCCGAGCTCCTTGGCGATGGCGAGCTTCAGCATTTCAGGGGTGCCGCCGCCGATCAAGGTGAAGCGCACGTCGCGCAGGTAGCGCTCCACCGGATAGTCCGTCGAATAGCCGTAGCTGGCGAGGACGCGCGCGGCGTCCTCGCACACGCGCAGCGCCGACTCGGAGGCGAAGCTCTTGCTCATCGCGGCGGTGCCGGCGGAGGAGGCGCCCTCGTCGGCGAGGCGGGCGGCGGCGCGCATCACCTGGGTCGAGGCGAAGATCTCCGTCGCCATGTCGGCGAGCTTCAATTTGATTGCCTGGAATTCGCCGATCGCTTTTCCGAACTGCTTTCGATCGGCGGCGTAGCGACGGGCGGCGGCGAATGCGGCGCGCGCCACACCGACGGCGAGGGCGGCCGTGACGGTGCGGATCGGCGGCAGGATCTCGCCGAGGAACTCCACGCCCTGCCCCTCTTCGCCGACTCGGCGACTGGCCGGCACGCGCGCACCTTCGAAGAACACTTCGGAGGTGGGCGACGAGCGCATTCCCATCTTCGCGATCGGCCGCCCGACGGTGAGTCCGGGAGTGCCGGCGTCGACGACGAACGCGGAGAGCCCGCCCGGCGTCCGCGCGAAGACGGTAAAAAAATCGGCGATCGGCGCGTTGGTGATCCAGGTCTTCTTGCCCGTCAGTCGGTAGCCGTCGCCGTCGCGCTCGGCGCGGGTGGCGATCGACTTCAAATCGCTGCCGGCGTCGGGCTCGGTCATGCAAATGGTGCCGAGCTTCTCGCCGCGGATCGCCGGCACGAGGAGCCGCTCGTGCAATTCGGCGCTCCCCGAGCGGTACACGAACCAGGTCCCCATGATCGCCTGCATCATCGAGCTGGCGGCGAGCGACAGCCACCCTCGCGCCAGCTCCTCGGCGGCGAGGCACAGCGCGAGGGTGTCGGCCTGCGACCCGCCGAGCGACTCGGGGTAGCGCATTCCGAAAAACCCGAGTTCGCCGACCTTGCGGAAGAGCTCGCGCGGGAACCTGCCTTCGGCGTCGTGCTCGATTGCGGCGGGGGCGACCTCGCGATCCGAGAAATCGGCGAAGGTGCGCTGGACCTGGAGTTGGACTTCAGTGAGATCGCCGATCAAGGCGCCGCCTCATTTGGTGCCCGGCGGCCACGGCCGCGGGCAACCTGCTGGGAAAGCCTGCCTTCGCAGGCTCTGGAGATCGGACAGGCACCGTCTCAATTGGTGATCGAGGCCCGCGCAGGCGGGCCTTGGCGAACAGGTTGCCCGCGGCTTCAGCCGCCGGGCGCCAAGATCCGATCAAGGCATCCCCCGCAGCCGCCTGGTCGCGATCTCGTCGACCTCGAACGTCCCGTCGCCCAGCACCACCCCGTAATCCCGCTCGGCCGCCTCGCGGCTGATCAGGCCGTCTCGCACTTCTCGGGCGACGACTGCGGCCGGGCGCTGGTGGGGATTTCCCCAGCCGCCTCCGCCTCCCGCCTGCTGGCGATAGCGCGTGCCGTCGGGGAGGTGGGTGACGAAGTCCTTCGACGTCGTGCGGTACGTGGCGCCGTCGGGGCGGTCGAGGTCGATCGAATTGAGCGTTCCCTGCTTGCCTCCAAACAGGCCGAATGCCGGCTTCACGTCGCCGTCGCCGAAGGTGACGAGCTGGGTCCGCTCGCCGTGGAGGACGATTTCGGTTTCCACGCCGAGGCCGCCGCGCCAGCGGCCCGCGCCGGCCGAATCAAGGAGATATTCGTGGCGGATCAATCGGTGGGGCGTCTGCTGCTCGAACATCTCGTAATCCTGGTCGAGCAGGCCGCCCGAGGCGTCGATCATCCCGATGTGATCGTAGCCGTCGGTGCCCTCCATCGCGCCCGACCCGCCCTTCAATCCCATGAAGCAGATATCGACGTAATCGTCCTGCTTCTCGGGGTCGCGCCCGGTCGTGAGCGAGCACAGCAGGTGATTCCAGCCGGCGCAGACGCGGTCGGGGATCGCCGGGGCGAGCGCCCTCTGGATCGCGTCGGCGTTCGGCGGGCAGAGGTGGTTTCCGAAGGTCGTCGCCTTCGGATAGCGGGCATTCAGGATCGTCCCCTCGGGGATGTCGATCCGCAGCGGGCGCAGCATTCCCTGGTTGTGGGGGAGATCGGGATTGACCATCTGCAGGAACGTCAGAGTGGTCGCCGACGCCGACGAGGTGTAGGTGCCATTGACGAAGCCGTCGGTCTGCGCGTCGGTGCCCGCGTAGTCGAACCGGATCTCCTCGTCCTCGACGGTGATGGTGACGCGGATGGTGAACTCGCTGCCGGGGTGCTTGCCGTCGAAGAAGACCTTCCCCTCGCCGCGGTAGACGCCGTTCGGAATGCGCCGGATCTCCGCGCGCATCATCTTCTCGGTGGAGGCGAAGAGATATTCCTTGTGCGCCTCGAAGCGCTCCCGCCCGATCTTCTCCACCAGCGCCTTGAGCCGCCGCTCACCGACGGTGCAGGCGCCGATTTCGGCGCGCATGTCGTCCTGCACGATGTCCAGCCGGATGTTGGCGAAGATGAGGTCCCAGACGTCCTTTCGAAGCTTGCCGCGGTCGACGATCTTGACCGCGGGAATGCGCAGCGCCTCCTGGAACACCTCGGTGGCATTCGGGTTGTAACCGCCTTTGACGGCGCCGCCGATGTCGGCCATGTGGCCCTTGGTGGC
The DNA here is from genome assembly GCA_021784515.1 of Myxococcales bacterium. Lineage (GTDB taxonomy): Bacteria > Myxococcota_A > Polyangia > Palsa-1104 > SHYY01 > SHYY01. The sequence goes on from JAJXSP010000313.1 coordinate 7,393, forward strand.
GGCCCAGCCAATCAGGGTATTCTCGTCGAGGAAGATTGGCTTGAAGGCGGCGACGTCGTTGTTCTGGTTGCCGTAGCTGAAGACGTCGTTGTGGAAGAAGACGTCGCCCGGGTGGATGTCGCCGGCGAAGGTGGCGAGGAGGTGCTTGCAGACCGGCCCGAGCGAGAACGAGAGGATGGGCAGGTTCTC
>JAJXSP010000314.1 GCA_021784515.1 Myxococcales bacterium
TTCCTGGCGCGCGTCTTGGCGGCCGGCCCCGTCGCTGGATGATGCGTTTGCCCTGGGATTCTCCCTCGTCGCGCCTCGTCGGATCGGGCGCCTCGACCGCGATCATCGATCGACTTGTCCATTCGCGGGCCCTAACTTCTATCCGCCCTCACCCCGAATGCAGCATCTCGCCGTCCACCCGGCAGCGCCGGCGCGCGACGAGAACGTCGATGCCCGCGGCGATCGCGGCGGTGACCTTGGCCCCCATTCGCGAAATGCCGAACAAGCGCGCCGTCTCCCGGGCGAGCTCGTCCCGCGGCAGCGACAGCGCGCGCGACAGCACGTAGGCCGCGGCGTTCGCGACCTCCTCGGGCGGCAGCATGTCGGCGTCGCGCTCGTCGGTGGGCCCGCGGAACATCGTGTAGGCATCCGACGGGTGGAGCGCTCCCCAAACAAACTCGCCGCGCCTGTCAACCGCCTTCCGACGCGCCAGCGCCACGAGCTCCTCCTCGAGACGGCGCTTCACGCGGGCCGTGAGCTTCGCGATGCTCCAGCAGGCGACCACGCGACGCGCGACCAACTCTTCGTGCACCGGCGCCTCGACCGCGACGACCGCGAGGATGCGCTGCTGGATGGCGCCGCTCGCCGACGGAGCGAAGAACGCCTCGGGATCGGACGACGCTGCCGGCACCGTGGCGATGACGTAGTCCTTCGAGGGGACCGTCGGTGCGGAGGCCTCATGGCGTACCGGCGCCTCCACGCGACCACTCGAGCTCGCGGCCGGGCCTGCCGCCGCGACGTCTTGCGGACTGGGCGCCGCGTTCAGCGTCGGCACCGCCCTCGGCGCGGCCGGCGGAGCCTTCAGCGCGTTCCCCACGGCGTCGAGCAGCCGTCGCTTCTCGCCCTCGGGATCGAACCACCAGTCGCCCGACCACACGCGGCAGACCCTCCAGCCGAGCGCCTCCAGCACCTGACGGCGGAGGCGATCGCGGTCGCGGGCGGTGTGGGCCGAGCGATAGCTCGCTCCGTCGAGCTCGACGGCGAGCGCGTACACGCCCGGCCGCTTGGGATGAACCACCGCGAGGTCGACGCGATAGGCGCCGCACCCCACGTCGACGTCGACGCGATGACCGGCTGCGGTGAGCGCCGCGCACACCTCGCGCTCGAAGCGGCGGTCGGGATCGCCGTCGAGGGCCGTCGACGACTGCGGTGCCGCGGTGGCCTGCCGGCTCGCATATTCGAGGAAGTCGCGCAGGTGGCGCGCGCCGACGGAGTTCGTCCGGCAGAGATCGATCTGGTCGTGCGTCAGCGTGGAGAAGACGCGCAGCTCGCAGCGCGCGCGCGTGATCGCCACGTTGAGCCGCCGCTCGCCGCCCGCGAGGCTGAGCGGGCCGAAGTGCATCCGCAGCTTGCCCTGCTCGTCGCGCGCGTAGCCGATCGAGAACAGGATCTCGTCGCGTTCGTCGCCCTGCACGTTCTCCAGGTTCTTCACGAACACCGGCTCGCCGCGCGGGTGGTCGGCGGCGAAGTGCGGCTCGAGGTCCGGCAGCCGCGCGCGCCGCTCGTCGAGGAGGTCCTCGATCAGCGACTGCTGCGCCATGCTGAACGTCACCACGCCGAAGCTCCGCTCCTCGGGCTTCGTGCGCAGCAGCGTCTCGACGAGGTGCCCGACGAGCCGCTCGGCCTCGCGCGGGTTCGTCCGCTCCTTGCCGGCGAGGTAGACGCCCTCGGGGACCGGGTGCCACTTCACGCCGAGGTCGTCGACCTCGCGCTGCGCCGCCGGGAACACGTGAAGGCGACGGTCGTAGTAGTGCTTGTTGCTGAAGTCGATCAGCGACTCGTGACGGCTGCGGTAGTGCCAGCCGAGCATCTGTTGCGGCACGCGGCGGGCGAGCGCCTCGTCGAGCACGCTCTCCAGCTCCTCGACGTCGTTCTCGTCGACGGCCGCGTCGTCGTCGCTCGCGGCGCGGCTGAAGAACGACGTCGGCGGGAGCTGCTTCGAGTCGCCGACGATCACCACCTGGCTGCCGCGCGAGATCGCGCCGACGGCGTCGTGCGTGCCGATCTGCGACGCCTCGTCGAACACCACCAGATCGAACCGCCGCGACGACGCCGGAAGGTACTGCGCGATCGACAGCGGGCTCATGAGGAGGCACGGCTTGAGGCGCGGCAGCAGGTTGCCGATCTGTTGGAACAGCTTCCGGATCGGAAGGTGGCGCGTCTTCTTGCGCAGCTCGCGCGCCACGATTCCCGGCTCGCCGCTCGCCGCCCCCGACGGGTCGAACGCCGGCAGCCGCTCCTCGAGCTTCTGCACGATCCACTGCCTCGTGAGTTGGAGGTACTCCTCGTCGAGAACGGCGAAGCGCTCGGTCCGGCGATGGTGGTTCTTGCCATCGAACGAGCGGAGCGCCGGCTCCTCGTCGCGCACCGTCGCTACCCAGCGCGCGAGGAACGACTTGCGCAGCAGCTCGGGGAGATCGGCCGCCGAGGCACTGCCGTTGCGCTGTGCCTCGACGAGCGCCGAGAGCCCCAGCTCGTTCATCCGCGCGACCGATCCCTGATAGAGGCACCACGGGCGGAAGCGGCCGAGAGTGTCGCGCCACGAGGCGAGCGTGGCGCGAAGCCCGGATCGGTGCGTCGCGGCCTCGGCGGTCGGCCACGCGGCCCCGGATCGCACGACGGCGAGAGCCCGGATCGCGGCCTCCTTCTCCCCGAGGGCGCCGACGAGCGAGGTGATCGCCGCCGCCTTCGCGCGCAGGGTCTCCCGCTCGCCTGCGCCCGCCTGTTCGGCGAACCGGGAAACCGTTGCGCGAAGGCCCTCGACGGCGCCGCCCACGGTCGTCGCGAGCGCCGAGACGGCCGAGCAGACGGCGTCGCCACGGTCCGTCAGACCGTCGAGCGCGAGGAGGTCGCCGTCCGCGATGTCGCCCACCGCGACGTGGGCGAGCGCGGCGCTGAAGCTCGATTGCACCCACGCCATCTCGCGTTCGAGGATCGGGTGCGCCGCCTTGCATTCCTGCGCGAGCGGCAGATCGGAGGCGATCGTCGATCGCTCGGGCAAAAGGCCGATCGCCACCGGTCGCAGCCTCTTCCTCGACGAGAGCAGGAAGATCCACGCGAACAAAAAGAACGACGTCGCAAAGCGCGCGAAGCGCTCCGCGAGCGGAGGCAGATCGAGCGTGAAGAGATCCGGCTTCCATCGCTGGGCGAGCGCGGCGCGGCGAGCGCGGTGCACCCGCATGGCGGCAGTGAACGCCCGCGCTCGTCGGGAGATCGCGGGCCATGCACCGACGTCGAATGCCGCCGCCGGCACCGCGCCCGCCGAGAGCGCGGTTGCGAACGTCGCCAGCGCCTCGAGAACGATGGGGCTCTGCTGCGTCGCCGGTGCGCACCAGAGCGCCGCGAACAGCTCGCGCTCCGCCTCGTCGAGCGCGTCGAGCAGCCGCAGCGCATCGTCGATCCGATCGGCAAGCTCCGCCTCCGCCTGGCCACTCCATCCCGCGCGGCCCGAGGTGCGAAAGGGGTGCGACGCCACGGGCGACACCGCCGCCGCGCGCGGCGCGAACTCCGCCACCGCATCTTCCCAACTCCGAAGCTGCGCCTCCGTCACCTTCGAAACGCCGGCGAACGGGATCCGCACCTCGGGGATCTCGCGCATCCCAAGGAGCCGGCTCGATGCCTGGTAGAACGTCAGCCCGAGCGGCCGCGCTCGATGCAAGGCGGTCGCGTAGACGTTCAGCTCGTCGCGCAGCCGCCCAAGCTCCAAGGAGCGATCGGAGAAGCCCGCGGCGTTGTGGCGCTCGGCCCGCTCCAGCGTCCGCCCGAGCGACTCGAGGACCTCCTTCTTGTTGCTCTTGTGGCTGTGCAGCTCGAGGCAGAAGTCGCCCAGGCCGACCTGCCGCAGCCGGCGGTAGACGACCTCGAGCGCCGCCATCTTCTCCGACACGAAGAGCACGGTCTTGCCGGCGGCGACGGCGGCGGCGATGAGGTTCGTGATGGTCTGCGACTTCCCCGTCCCCGGCGGCCCCTGCAGCACGAAGCTCCGCCCCGCGAGCGCCGAGGCGACGGCCGCCATCTGCGTCGAGTCGGCGTCGACCACGCACGGCAGCGCCTCGGGACCGAAGGTGGCGTGGAGCGTCTAGCGACCTACGGCGGGGGCCGCGAGGACGCGCCCCGACGGCGTCGTCGAGGCGATGTGCTCCACCACCGGGCTCTCGAGGAACTGCGACGCGTTGTCCTCGAGGTCCTTCCACATGAGGAACTTCGTGAAGGTGAAGAGGCCGAGCGCCGACACCTCCATCACCTCCCAGCGCGGCATGCGCTGGATCGCCAGGCGCGCGGACCGCAGCATCGCCGGCACGTCGACGCCCGATTCGTCGGGCTCGAGATCGATCAGCGACGAGAGATCGACCTCGTAGTCGCGCCGCAGCTTCTCGACGAGCGTGACGTTCGGCAGCGGCTCGTCGGGCAGGCGGCGCATTCGGACGCGGCCGCGGTTGCGCTCGATCTCGAGCGCCGCCGGGTAGAGCAGCAGCGGCGCGAAGTGCGGATCCTCGTCGTCGCCCTCGAACCAGCGCAGCATCCCGATGGCGACGAAGAGCGTGCTGGCGCCGCCCTCCTCGAGGTCGACGCGCGCCTCGCGGGCGAGCTTGCTGGCGCGGGCGAGCAGCTCGGCCGGCGAAAACGGCGTGTGCAGGCTGCCGCCGCGGAGGTCGGCGAGCCGGCGGTTGCGGACCTCATCCTCGGCGAGGCGCGCGGCGATGCGACGCGCGTCGCGCTGATCGCCGGCGAACTGATCGGGCCGCGGCAGGAGATCGAAGACCTTGTCGCCCGCGAGCAGGTCCTCGAACTGCGGCAGATCCGGAACGTCGAGCGGCAGCGCCCCGAGCGCCGACGGCTTGAAGTTGAGGAGCTTGTTGCGCAGCGTGAGGTCGAGCAGCCGGTCCTGCCACTTGCGGAAGCGCCCCGAGAGCTGCGGCGGCAGCGCGACCGGCCCCGAGCGGCGCGACGGGACGGCGTCGTTGCGCGCGACGCGACCCGAGTCGGTCACCACCGACGGCGCAGGCACGGACGCCGCCTCGGCGAGGATCCGATCGATGACGTCACGCCCCGGCCGGCCGGTCGAGGTGGGCGCGGACTCCGATGGAACGGCGGCGCGCAGCGGCAGCGGGCGGAACTCGTCACGCACCGCGTGCACGTCGACGGCGCACACGAAGGCGGCGTCGTCGGCGAGCGTGTTCTGCGCAACGCGGATCGCTTCTTCCATCGACGGCGCCGGCCGGAGCACCGTGGTGGTCGAGTCGAAGGACAGGATATGTCCGAGAGCGATTTGGTTGCGGAGGCGCGATCCGTCGAGCACCGCGCCCTCGGGGAAGCGGTCCTCGACGAGCCACACGGCAGGCAGCGCGTGGCCCTTCACCAGGACGAGCAGCGGCCGCAGGCCCATCTCCTCGAGGCACGCCGCCGCGAGGAGGGTGATGTCGAGGCAGCACCCGATCTGATCGCGCAGCAGCTCCTCGGGGAGCCGGACCTTCTGGCCGATCTCCTCGAAGCTCGCCGGGACCTCGGCGTAGGAGAGCCCGAGCGATTGGATGGTCTCGTAGAGCGCCGCCACCGTCGCGAGCACACGCGGCACCGAGCGGGTCTGGTAGCCGGAGAGCGCGTTGTCGCCGGTCTTCTGCGCGAGCCGATCGCGCACGCGCTGGAGCACGTCGACGACCACCGGCTGGTTGGGCGTGACGAACGACGCCAGCAGCCCGGGTGGCATCGCGACGCCCGGCCACTCGTTGTAGGCGAGCACCGCCACGTCGCCGCGCCCGGAGGCGACGCGCGTCCCGTCGGCGAAGAGCGACCACTCGAGCACGGTGCGTTCGCGCTCGGTGATCGCGCGCAGGCGTCCCGGCGGAAGCGGAATGTCGCGCGGCCCGGTGCGTATCTCCTCGCCCGCGGGGAGCGGCGGCAGCTCCATGACGACGACGTCCCCGAGATCCGGCTTGAGCTGGAGCTCGAGCCGAAGGTGCTTGAGCGGCTCGGACGTCTGGTTGCGGACGACCACGTCCTGCACCAGCGGCACGCCGTTCTGTTCCATCGCGAAGTTGAGCTTCGGGCGATGGAGCACCTCGACCGCGACGGGCGCGACGGAATCGCTGCGGCCGTCCGTGGAACGAAGCACCGTCGGCGCGGGACGAGCCGGCCCGCCGCCGGCCGCCGGTGGCGCCTCACGCCGGAAGGCCGGGAAATCGGCGTACACCGTCTCCACGTCCGTGCCGCCGAGCCCCAGCCGCTCGGCGTGGCGCAGCATTTTCTCGTGGGCGCTCCATTCGAGCACGCCCTCCTCGAGATAGACGGCGGCGCTCATCTTCAGCTCGGCGAACCCGCGATCGCGGCGCTCGCGATCCAGCAGCGCCAGCAGGCGTCGCGACGCATCCGGCGCGCCGCGCAGCTCGGAGACGCGTTGCAGCCACGCGCCATATGCGCGGAAGGTGGTCGCAGCGGTCTTGAGATCGGTGTACTTCTTCTCGAGCGCGCTCAGCCGGTTGAGAAAGAGCGCCGCGTGTGTGCGCACCGCCTCGTCGGGCACCGCGCCGGCGCGCAGCTGTTCCAGGACAGGTGCCGCGCCGAGTACCTCCAGCGTCCCGAGGCGACCGTCGGCGATGCGCTCGGCCTCCGCGTAGCCGAGACGCATGGGCTCTCCGAAGCGTACGTCGGCAGCGGGCCGAGCCACCTCTTGCGGGACGGGCCCGTCTGGTTCAATCGTCGCTGTTCGGGTCGGAAAGTCCGCCTCGATGCCCGCTGTCGGTCGCCTTTTCTGGTCGTCCCCCATGGGGTGGCCAGTGTCGTGCAGTCGGTCGAAAAGGTCACGTCGGATTCGCGGGTGGGATGCGGCCCGCGTGGCGTTGGTCACCGAGCTTGGCTCTCCTCGCATGGTCGAGCACGTCGCGGCCTTCGTCCGCGCGCTGGAGCGAGTTCGGTCCCGCGAAGGTGATAGGGGGTGGAAGAGGGCGCGACCGGCGGCGGGCAATAGGCGACCACTGCGGCGCCGATCAGCCGTAGCCGTGCTCTTTCTCTACGCAGGCGGTGCTGTCGCCGACCTCTGCCGCTATCGGTGAGCGCCCGATCGGCGACAACCCGTGCGGCCACGATCTCGGCGGCCTGCCGCGCACGACGGTCTTGGCGGTGCGCGGCGGCTGGGAGTCGCCGTCGGCGGCCGAGGAGTTCCGCTCGGTGGTGCGCAGCGTGGTCGGCGACCACGGCGTCACCGACGGGATGCTCGCCGCGTGGGTGACCGAGAACCCGCCGCTCGGCGCGCCACGCCGCCGCCGCGCCGCCGTCCCGCGCGCGTGACGCCCGCCGCCAGCCCCGCTTGACACGAACCGTACGGACCGTACAATCGCCCAATGAAGAAGGATCTCGGCGCGGAAGAGGCCCGGCGGCGCCTGCCCGAGCTGATCGAGCGTGCGCACCACGGGGAGGCGGTCGTCGTCACGCGGCGGGGCGCTCCCTACGCCGCCATCGTGCCGATCGCGGAGGCGGCGCGCCGCGGCCGCGGGCCGTCGCTGCTCTCCTTGCGCGGCTCCGGGAAAGGGCTCTGGGGCGAGAC
>JAJXSP010000315.1 GCA_021784515.1 Myxococcales bacterium
CGAAGCTGGCGCGCCAGCCGGCGGGATCGTTCCACGCGCGCAGGCCGTGCCACGGCGGCCCCTCGCAGGCGCCAAAGAGGTGGAGCGCGCGGCCGAACAGGTAAGCGCCGTTCATCCGCTCGAGGAGCCGGCGGTGCGGCGTGCCCGGCGCGCCCGCGGGGCCGAGCACCTCGGCGACGGCGGCGTCGAACGGCGGGGGATCGAACTCCGGGTCGCGCTCGGCGGCGAGCGCCGCGAGCCGCGCTTCGAGGACGGGCGAAGGGGTCATCCGAGATCGCCGAGAGCGTAGCCGACGACGGCGAGCGCGGCCAACGACGCGGTCTCGGTGCGCAGGATGCGCGGCCCGAATCCGACCGGCGAAAAGCCCGCCTCGCGGGCGTGCGCGATCTCTTCGCTGGTGAAGCCGCCCTCGGGGCCGACGACGATCACGATCGCCGGCGGCGGCTCGGCGGGCAAGAGCTCGCGCAGCCGCACCTGCCGCGCCTCCTCCCACAGCACGAGCTTCAGCGCGTCGCGCGGTGCCGCGTCGAGCGCGAGGGGCAGCGCGGTCACCGGCTCGACCTCGGGGACGTCGGCGCGCCCGCACTGGCGGGCTGCCTCCCGGGCGATCTTCTGCCAGCGCGCCCGACGCGAGGCGGCCCGGATCGTGTCGAGGCGCGGCACCGCGCGCTGGGTGGTGACGGGGATGATCCGCCCGACGCCCAGCTCGGTCGCCTTCTGCACCACCAGGTCGAGCTTCTCGCCGCGCGCGAGCGCCTGGACGAGGGTGAGCAGCGGGCCGGTGGTCGCCTCGCCCTGGCGGCGCGCCTCGACGTGCAGCTCGACGGCGCGCGGACCGAGGCGGGAGATGGTGGCGTCGGCCTCGCCGCCGCGGCCGTCGAAGAGCGTCACCTGGTCGCCCACCCCGAGGCGGAGCACGCGCACGAGGTAGCGGTGGTCCTCGTCGGAGACGATGATCGTGTCGCCGGTGAAGCGCGCCGGGTCGACGTGCAGCCGCGCGCCCATCAGGTGCCCCGAGCGAGGTGGAGCGCCCGCCAGCCCTCCTCGTCGCGCACCGCGGCGAGCGCGAGGCCGCGCGCGGCGAAGGCGGCCGCCACCGCGTCGGCCTGCTCGACGAGGATACCGCTCGCCAGCAGCGCGCCGCCCGGCGCCACCCGCGCCGCCAGCGACGGAGCGAGATCGATCAGCACCTCGGCCTGAATGTTCGCGAAGACGAGATCGAACGCCTCGGCGAGCGAGGCCACCGGCGCCGTCGAGGCGGCGATGCGGTCGGCGACGGCGTTCTGCCCGGCATTCTCGAGCGTCACCGCCACCGCCTCGGGATCGACGTCGATCGCCACGCCGCTCGACGACGGATGGTGCTTCGCGCAGGCGATCCCGAGCACGCCGCAGCCGCAGCCCACGTCGAGGAAGCGGCGCGGCGCGGGCAGCCCGTCGAGGAGCGCGAGGCACAGGCGCGTCGAGGCATGGCCGCCGGTGCCGAAGGCGCGGCCCGGGTCGAGGTCGAGCACCACGTCGCCCGCCTCGGGGGCGTAGCGCTCCCAGCTCGGCACGATCACGAACCGCCCGATGCGGCGCGGCTTGAACCACGCCTTCCAGGAGTCGCGCCACGACTCGTCGTCGGTGACGAAGGCGGAGATCTCGGCGGCCACGTTCGCCCCGGCGAGGAGCGCCCCCACGCGCGCGGGCGCGCTTTCATCGGGCTCGCCGTAGACGACCAGCCCCACCCGCCCAACGGGCGGCTTGTCGAGCGTGCTCCGATCGCGCCGCTCGAAGGCGAGGCCCCCGAGCGCGAGCGCCACCTCGGCTTCCTCCGCCGCCGTCTCGTCGACGAGCGCGGTGATGACTTGATAGCTCACCCCGCGCAAGGTACCCCGTGCGGGGGAAATTGACACGCCGATCGTCGGCGCGTAGCGTCCCCGACGACCAGAGGCCCCGGGAGGAGCGGAATGTCGATCGTCTGCATCGCGAACCAGAAGGGCGGCGTGGGGAAGACCACGACCGCGGTCAACCTCGCGGCCGGGCTGGCGCGACGCGGGCAGCGGGTGCTTCTTCTCGACCTCGACATCCAGGGTTCGGCGACGGCGATGTTGGGCGCGGCGCGCGATGCCGCCGCCGCGACGGTGGCCGAGTGCCTGGTGCAGGAGCGCCCGATCCTCGACGTGGTGCAGCCGACCTCGACCGACGGGCTGAAGCTGGCGCCGGCGGGCGAGCGCCTGGCGGTGGTGGACATCGCGCTCGCCTCGGCGATGGCCCGCGAGCAGGTGCTCAAGCGGTGCCTCGCCTCGGCGCTGCCGCACTTCGACCACGTGATCGTGGACACCGCGCCCTACCTCGGGCTCCTCACGATGAACGCGCTCGTCGCCGCCGACCACGTCCTGGTGCCGGTGTCGTGCGAGTACCTGCCGATCCTCGGGCTCAAGCTGTTCGGCGAGACGCTCGCGCGCATCCGCGCCACCCTCGGCGCGCCCTGCGAGGTGCTCGGCTACCTGCTCACGATGTACGACCAGCGCGAGAAGATCACCGTCGAGATCGAGGAGATCCTGCGGCGCAACTTCGGCGCGGCGGTGTTCCCGCACCCGATCCGGATCAACACCCGCCACAAGGCGGCGCCCTCGCACCGCAAGACCATCTTCGAGTACGAGGGGGAGGGCGGGCGCGGGCGGCGCGACTACGAGCAGCTCACCGACGACGTGCTGGCGCGGATGGGGGTGCGTGCCGAGCAGAGCTTCGCCCGGCTGCTCGACGACGCCGAGCCTCGGGCCGCGGCCCCGGCGCGCCGGCGCAAGACCGCGCGCGCCGCTCGCTGAGCTCGACGAGCGCACGGGAAGCTCGTCGAGCGCACGGGAAGCTCGACGAGCGCACGGGAAAAAAGAAGGGCCGCCCGACTGGGCGGCCCTTCGCGATCGAACGACGGTGATCCGACTACGCCGGCCCGGCGCCTTCCTTCGCGCCAGCCGGCCCGGCGCCTTCCTTGGCGCCCGGTGCGCCTCCACCACCTCCACCACCTCCACCACCACGGCGCTTCATCTCGCGGCGACGGCGCTTGCGGGCCTCCCGCATCTTGCGCTTCCGCTTGACGCTGGGCTTCTCGTAGAAGCGGCGGCGCTTGACCTCCTGCAGGATGCCTTCCTTCGACATCTTCTGCTTGAGGATCTTCATCGCCTTCTCGAGGCTGTCGCGTACTTCGACTTCGAGCGGTCGTCCTAGCAAATCTCCACCCCCTTCCTCTTCAGCGTTGGGGCGCCGCAGATCTATCCGTCGGGCCGGGAGCCGTCAAGAATTTTCGTGGCGGGGTCGGCGCGAAGGAGACGAGAAAAATCTGCACGGTTTTCTGCCGACGATGAAAATTTTCATGGACAACGGCTGCGGAACGGGTGTACCAAGGGCCATCAGTGGGGGTTGATCAGGAGCCGACCGGATTGGACGGCGAAAGGAGAGGGTCGATGGGCTTCAACGGGGTCAAGGTGTTCTCGGCGACGAAGGCGAAGGACCGCGAGGAGCTTGGCGAGCACATCACTCGCTGGATCCGCGCAAACCCGGACGTCCGCGTCACGGACAAGATCGTGACGCAGAGCTCGGACAGCGAGTTCCACTGCATCACGATCACTCTCTTCTTCCATATCGATCAGACCGCCCAGGCCGCGAGCTAGCGCAGAGCTGCCCGCGCGTTCGCGACGACGTCCCGCGCCGGGCGTGGACGTCGTCGGTCGCCTCATCGCCAGGACGGACCACGATCGGCGCCACGTGCGGGCGCGCTACGGCGGCGCGAGCAGCGCAGCCGGCGACGGGCGCCAGCGCGATCGCGTGGGCGTCACGTCGGCGCGAGCAGCGCCGCCAACGACGGATCGTCCCCCAGCAGCGCGTGCTCCTCGTCGGTGAGGTAGGCGGTGCGGTGGAGCCTGACCTCGGGCCACTCCAGCGTGATCGCCACGCCATCGCCCAGGCGGCGGACCTCCACGCGCGCCCCCGAGCGTAGCTCGCGGGCGAGGGAGTCCAGCCGGCGCGCCACCTTGCGCGCGCGGCGGGCCACCGGGTGCGACAGCGCCTCGAAGTTGCGGTTCCTCGACGGGCAGTCGCCCGCGCGGAGGGTGCGCACCAGCTGGTACAGCTCGCTCACGGCGCGAGGATAGCACGCGGACCACGCTCGGGAGCGGGCGCGCCGGCTGGGAAAAGCGGGCTGCCGCCTCGCGGGAACTGGCGTAGCGTTCGAGCATGCGCGACCTCAAGGTCTTCTCCGGTTCCGCGCACCCCGCGCTCGCCCGCGCCATCTGCGAGGCGCTCGGCCTGTCGCTCGGGCGGTCGCACACCGTCCGGTTCTCCAACGAGAACCTCAAGGTGAAGATCGAGGAGAACGTCCGCGAGCAGGACGTGTTCGTGGTCCAGCCCTCGTGCCCGCCCGTCTCCGAGGGGCTGGTCGAGCTCCTCATCATGCTCGACGCGCTCCGCGGCGCCTCGGCCCGCCGCGTGACCGCGGTGCTCCCCTACTACCCCTACGCGCGGAGCGACAAGAAGGACGAGCCGCGCATCTCGATCACCGCGCGCCTGGTCGCCGATCTCCTCGAGGCGGCGGGCGCTGACCGCGTGCTCACGATCGACCTCCACGCGCCGCAGATCCAGGGCTTCGTGCGCGTGCCGTGCGACCAGCTCACCGCCATCCCGATCCTGTGCGACCACCTCCGCGCCGCGCGCGACCTCCGTGGCGCCGTGGTGGTCGCCGCCGACGTCGGCGAGGCGAAGGACGCGGGTCGCTTCGCCAAGCGCCTCGACCTGCCGCTGGCGATCGTCGACAAGCGCCGCTCCGGCGACGACGAGAAGGCGCGGCCGGTCCACCTCGTCGGGGACGTCGCCGGCAGGCACTGCATCATCGTCGACGACGAGATCGCCACCGGCGGTACGGTCTTCGAGGCCACCGAGTTCCTGCTCCGCGCGGGCGCCCGCTCCGTCGAGGCCGCGGTCGTGCACCCGGTGCTCTCGGGCCGCGCGATCGAGCGCCTGCTCGCCTCGCCCCTCGAGCGGCTGATCGTCACCGACACGATCCCCCTGCCGCCCGAGAAGCGCGACCCGAAGATCGAGGTGCTGTCGGTGGCGCCGCTGCTCGCCGAGGCGATCGCGCGCATTCACGACGGCCGCTCGGTCTCCGGCGTCTTCGGCTGAGGGCCGGCCGCGAGATCCGAGGCTCGAGGAGGGAGCGGGAGGAGCCATTCCGCGACCGGCCATCGGGCCAGTCCCTCCGTCGGGAAACGGCCCCAAAGCGGCTCGACAAACCAGCGGTTCCGGGCTAAGACCTGCCGGCCATGCGAAGATTCGTGTCCGGGATCGCAATGTCGTGTCTCGTTGGTCTGCCTTTGGGAGCATCGCTTCCCGCTGCCGCGTTCGCCGCCGAGCCTCCGCCCGCCAAGCCCGCACCCGCCGCTCCCGACAAGGGAAAGACCGCCGAGGAGACGCTCGACTCGGTGCTCGAGCGCCCTACCGCTCCGCCCACGGACGCGCCGCCCGTGCAGCCGGCCGCCGATGCAAAGCCCGCCGCGCCCGCCAAGCCCGCCGCTCCGGCGAAGCCCGAGGCGCCGGGCGCGCAGCCCGGAAAGGCGGCGAAGCCCGAGCAGCCGCCCCCACCGCCCACCGACGACAACGACACCACCACCGAGGCCGCGCGCCCGAAGGCCCTCGAAGCGGTCGCCGTCCAGGCGAAGCCGCGCGTGCCGGGTCCCTACGAGCTGGGCAACCTCGACTGCCGCGTGCTCGACGGCGCGGGCATCGAACGCCTGCTGCCGAAGAAGATGATCGCCGGTGAGGAGCCCGATCTCCTCTGCCGCATCCTCGTCACCCAGCCCGCCACCGTCGCCACCGCCTCGCACACCCTCACGCTCACCGTCGCCGTCGGCAAGCGGCCCACCTACGAGCAGAAGCGTCCGGTTCGGGTCAGCTCGGTCGGGCGGCGCGCGATCGTCTTCATCGTGCCGGCCGACCGCATCTCGTCGGAGGACGCCGCGACGGTCACCCTGCACGCCACGCTGTCCGCCCTGGCGAAGCCGCCCACCCGCGAGGTGAGCTTCGTGGTCGAGCCCGCCGACTAAAAAAAAGGATCGTCCCGGCGCGCGGGACGATCCCCGATTTGCCGACCGGCGGCGCGCCCTGCTCAGCCGCCGGTGGCCGCGAGCCGCGCCTCGGCCCAGTCGCGCCGCGCCTCCAGTTCCCGATGCAGCCCCGCGTCCTCGGAGTCCCAGTGATCGAGCTTCTGCTGCGCGTCGTCGCGCTCCTTGCGCGCCGCCGCCGCGTCGATCTGGTCCAGCTTCGCCCCGACCTCGGCGAGCACCACCACGCGGTCGCCCTGCGACACCTCGACGAAGCCCGGCCCGACGGCGAGCCGACCTTCGCCCGACGAGCCACGCCACCTCAGCACTCCCGGCTTGAGGCCGGTGAGGAAGGGGATGTGGCCCGGCAGCACGCCGAACTCGCCCAGCACGCCGGGCGCGGTGACCTCCTCCACCTCGGCGGAGTAGAGCCGGCCTTTGGGCGTCACCACGTCGAGCTGCACGATCAGGCTCCCGCCGTTTTTTCTTTTTTGGCGTCCGCCTCGGCGAGCTTCTCGGCCGCCGCGATCACCTCGTCGATGCCGCCCTTCATGTAGAAGGCCTGCTCCGGCAGATCGTCGTACTTGCCGTCGACGATTTCCCTGAAGCCGCGAATCGTGTCCTTCAGCTCGACGTAGCGGCCCGGGGTGCCGGTGAAGGTCTCGGCGACGTGGAACGGCTGCGACAGGAACTTCTGGATCTTGCGCGCGCGCTTGACGACCAGCTTGTCGTCCTCGGACAGCTCGTCCATGCCGAGGATGGCGATGATGTCCTGCAGGTCCTTGTACTTCTGGAGAACGCGCTGCACCTGCCGGGCGATCGCGTAATGCTCCTCGCCCACCACGCCCGGCTGGAGAATGGTGGACGTGGAATCGAGGGGATCGACGGCGGGATAGATGCCCAGCTCGGCGATCTGCCGCGAGAGCACCGTCGTCGCGTCGAGGTGGGCGAACGCCGTCGCCGGCGCCGGGTCGGTGAGGTCGTCGGCCGGAACGTAGATGGCCTGGACCGACGTGATCGACCCCTTGTTGGTGGAGGTGATCCGCTCCTGCAGCTCGCCCATTTCGGTGGAGAGGGTGGGCTGATAACCGACCGCGCTCGGGATGCGGCCGAGGAGCGCCGACACCTCCGAACCCGCCTGCGTGAAGCGGAAGATGTTGTCGACGAACAGGAGCACGTCCTGTCCCATGTCGTCGCGGAAATACTCGGCGCAGGTGAGCGCCGACAGGGCGACGCGGGCGCGCGCGCCGGGCGGCTCGTTCATCTGCCCATAAATCAGCGCCGCCTTGGAGAGCACCGACTCGCCCGACTGGAGCTTCGACTCCATCATCTCGTGCCAGAGGTCGTTGCCCTCGCGGGTGCGCTCGCCGACGCCCGCGAAGCACGAGTAGCCGCCGTGCTTCTTGGCGACGTTGTTGATGAGCTCCATGATGAGCACGGTCTTGCCGACGCCCGCGCCGCCTAACAGGCCGATCTTTCCACCG
>JAJXSP010000316.1 GCA_021784515.1 Myxococcales bacterium
GTTGTGCGCTCCCGAGTCGGTGCCGCCTCCGCCGCCCGCGCCGCCGCCCATCGACTGCGGCGCTCCGCCGGCGCCGGCGCCGGGACCGGGCACGGCGCAGGTGCCGCGCGCATCGATGATCCCGCCGACGATCGACACGCCGGTGGACACGAGCGCGACGGGGTTCGGGCCGACGAGGGTGAGCGTCTTCCCCGGCGCGAGCGTGACGTCGCCGAAGGTGAACACGCCGACGCCACCGGCGACGTTGAAGCCGATCCCGGCGATCACGCCTGCGCCCGCGGGGCGCACGCCGTCGATCGCGCCGGTGTCGCCGTGGAGCGTGGCGTCGGCGGCGAACACCATGGACGCCTGCCCCGGCTGCGGCTGGAGGTCGCCCGCCGTCACGCCGCCGCCCGAGGGCTGGATCGCCTGGCAGTGCGCGCCGCCCGTCGTCGAGCAGCCGAGCAGGCAGGTCGCCGTGATGCCACCGCACCCGTGGAGCGAGCCGCCGACGCACGAGGCCTCGCACGAAAGGTCGGGCCCCTCCGCGAGGTCTCCTCCGACGGACGCCGGGAGATCGACCGCCGCGCCGCCGTCGTCGCCGCCGCCTTCTTCCCACGCACCGCCGTCGACGGCGCCTTCCCCGGCATCCAAGGGATCGAGCGCCGGCACGTGGAACGCGCAGGCCGAGAGCGCGGAGACGAACGCGAGGCAGGGGAACTTTTTCATCACCGCATCGTCAGAGTAACCTCGGATCCCGACTCCGTCACCCAGCGTGCGCACGCTTGGAGAGGGCTCGCGGTCCGGAGGCTCGATCGGTCGATGAATTTCGTGCTATGTGTTCGCCGGGCGGGCTTCTAGGGAGAGCAGGGGAGCACGGGGAAAACTGCGCGTGAATCCATCGACGCCAAGCAGCACGACGCACGACGACGCCTCGGGAGCGAAGCGCCACGTCGTGGACGTGGAGCAGATGACGCGCGCCGAGTTCCGGGAGCGCCACCCGTTCCTCTTCCTGATTCGCTGGTCGTCGATCATCCAGTGCGTGCGCCGCTCCCTGCTCGAGGTCGGCACCGATCCGTACCTCAACGCGCTCCGCGCCCGACGGAGGATCGACGCGCAGGCGGTGCGCCCCGTCGACGACTCGGGCATCGCCACCATCGGGCGCGCGCCCGAGTGCGCGATCTACGTCGACGACCTCTCGGCGTCGAAGCTCCACGCATGGCTCCAGGTGGTGGACGGCGAGCTGCGGCTGTTCGACGCGCACTCGCGCAACGGCACGTGGATCGAGAAGGTGGGCGTGCAGCCCGACGGCGGGGGGATCGTGGTGCAGCTGGGCGTCACGGTGCGGTTCGGCCACGCGGAGTACCTCCTCCTCGACGCCGACGCCTACTGGGACCTGGTCCGGTTGTTCTGATCAGTCGTTGGTGACCATCCCCATCCAGACGGTGTGGGCCGTGGGGAGGTCGTTCTGGATCCAGATCATCGACGCGCCGCTCTTGCTCGCCCGGAGAGCCTTCACCGTCATCTGAAGCTTGTCGCCGTTCTGACCGGTCGCCTTGTCGAGGGTGATCTCCAGCTCCGGCGACGCGCCCATGAAATGGCTCGCGAGGTCGTACGCGTTGACGGCCCACGGCAGGGCGGTCGGCCCGTCGCTGAACAGGTCGACCTCGACCGTCTTTTCCTGCCCGACCGGGATCAACAGACCCTTGGTCGCGATCTGCCCGAAGCCGGAGGGCGAAGGGACGTTGATGGTGTCGGGGAACACGGGCGCGGAGTTGAAGTAGGGAGAGTCCCCCATCGGCTGGCAGGGGTCGTGGCCCGCCGCCGCGGCCTTGTTCGACCACAGCTTGGTGACGAGGTACGGGAGATCGGCCGGCCGGTAGTACGTGTCGGGCAGCACGCCGCACAGGTCGCCCAGCTCCTGGCCGAAGAAGTAGCCCCACACGATGTGATCGTCGTCGACGGTGTTCCACGCCGGGTTGTCGATCGGCAGCGGGTCGGTCGCCGCCTCGACGATCTCGTGCGAGCCGGCGGCGGTGAGGTTGTCGAGCAGGGTGATCTTCGCCGACATCGGCGGGCAGCGCCCGATCACCGAATAGACGACGAACTCGTCCTTGTTCGGGCCCATCACGAAGTCGCTGTGATAGCCCTGGAACGCCTGGCAGAGCGCGCCGGAGCTGGCCTGAACGGTGGTGTTCGCCGGGGGGAAGATCGCATACAGGGTGTTCACGTCGGGCTGCGGGAACCCCTGGGTGTTCTTGATCTGCCCGGCCAACCACTGCTGGATCGACTGGTCGGTCAGCGTGCACTTGCCGTTGTTGCACGTGCTCGGGGGTTGAGACTTCATGTCGAGATGGATCGGGGAGAGCGCGGTCGCCTTTCCGACGGCGTACTCCCCGAGCGCGTCCTCCCAGTAGCTCGACGCGACGGTCTTGGCGACGAAGTCGTCGATCATCGGCTGGAGGTCGTCCCCCTCGTAGGTGATGGCGATGAGCCTCGGCGCATCCATCACCGGCCCGCCCGAGGGATCCTTCGATGCCTTGGGCACGCTGGGGTGGAATGCCGGAAAGGCGGGCGCCAGATCCGGCGACATCCCGAGATCGGGGGGCGTCGAAAGGTCCGTGGCGCTCGAACCGCCGCCGCAGCCGGCGACGAGGACGGCGATGAGGGAACCGGTTGCAAGGCGCAGCGTGGTCATCGTTCTCTCCTCGGCCTCTCCTCGGCGAAGCCGCGCGCGAGCGTCGCCCGATCGCTCCCGGTTTGCAATCGGACGCGGAGCGCGCGCCACTGACGGCGATCAAGGGGTCGATTCGCGTGCTAAGTCTAGCGTCGCCCATGCGCTCCTCGAACTTCGCGCTCGCATCGCTGCTCCTCGTCGGGCCGACGGCCTCCGCCGAACGGTGTTCGCCCGCCACGGCGCCGGACCTGCTCCTCGAGATCGAGAGCGGCTTCCCCGCCGCCCATAAGTGGTTCGGGATGGTGTCGGACCTCTCCTGGGATCGCGCCACCGACGGCACGCTCACGCCGCGCTTCTCGACGCAGAAGTCGCGCTTCGTGCTGCCGCGCGATCCGGCCAACCAGCGCCTCACCGCGCGCCTGCCGCCGCGCGCCTCGGGCGCGCACCAGGTGATCCTCGAGGAGGGGCCCGATGTGTCGGTGCGCACCGAGGAGCTGGGCGTCGCGCCCGCGCCGGCCGAGGTGCTACGCGGAATGGTGATCTACCGAGGCGCCGTCGCCGGCGGCGACCTCATGTACAAGCTCACGCCGACGCACGTCGACGAGTACGTCTACTTCCGCGACCCGCCGCCCGGCCTGCGCCGCGAGTTCGAGTTCGACGTCGGGCGCGGCGTGGCGAAGCTGCGCGAGGCCGGCCGCCTCGTGGAGGTGATCGGCAAGGACGGCGCCGCGCACCTCCGCCTGTCGGCGCCCGTCGCGCGCGCCGCCGACGGCACGCGCCGCACCGGCACCGTCATCGTCGAGGGCCCGCGCCTGATCGAGGAGATCGACCTGCGCGGCCTCGTGCCGCCGATCCTCGTCGATCCCGACTGGTCCACCACCGGCACGATGACGGTGGCGCACTGGGCCGACTCGGCGTTGCACCTCCCCGACGATCGCGTGATGGCGGTCGGCGGCTGCGCGCTCGCGGTCTGCCCGATCGGGCTGGCCACGTCGGCGTGCAACCAGGTGCTCCCGTTCACCGACATCTGGACGCCGGCCAACGGGACGTGGACGTCGGGCCCGCCGCTGCGCACCGCGCGCTACTCGTACGGCGCGGCGGTGCTCGGCAACGACGATCTCCTCGTCGGCGGCGGCTGCACCGTCACCGGCTGCCAGTCCACCACCGACACCGTCGAGCGCTACGCGGTGGCGCAGGGAACGTGGACCGACGCGGGCACGCTCCCGTCGCCGCGCGCCAACCTGATGGCCGCCGCGCTGCCGGCCGGCGGCGCGCTGTTCGCCGGCGGCTGCGACACCGAGCGCTGCTTCTCCGACGGGGCGCGCTACGACGCGGCGAAGAACACCTGGGCGCCGGCCGCCGCGCTCTCGTTCGCGCGCGGGTACGCCACCGCCACCGCGCTCGCCGACGGGACGGTGCTGGTGATCGGTGGCTGCGCCGACGCGGCGTGCGCCACGGTCCTCGGCGACGCGGAGCGCTACGACCCGGTGGCCGACCGCTGGCAGCCCGCGGGCACGATGGCCACGCCGCGCGCCGGCCACGCCGCCACCCTGCTCGACGACGGCACGGTGCTCGTCTCCGGCGGCTGCAGCGAGCAGTCGTGCAAGGCGAAGACGCTCACCTCGTCGGAGATCTGGCGCCTCGACGACAACGGCGGCCTCTTTACGCCCGGCGCCACGATGACCACGCCGCGCCACCATCACACCGCCACGCTGCTCGCCAACGGCGAGGTGCTCCTCGCCGGCGGCACCGACGCCACCAACGCCACCAAGGCCGCCGCCGAGATCTACTTCCCGGTCTCGCGCCGCTTCTTCGAGGCGCCGCGCATGATGGACTCGCGCGCCTACCACGTCGCCGTCAAGCTCGACTCGGGCAACGTGCTCGTCGCCGGCGGCTGCAACCCGGCCACCTGCCTCCCCTTCGCCGAGGTCTTCTCGCCCGCCGGGCTGCCCGTCGAATCGGGCGACGGCGGCATCTGGGACGCCGGCGCGCCGGTGGACCTCGCGCCCGCCGGTCCGCCCGACTGGGGCGCGCCCCTCGCCGTCGAGGGCGGCCCGCACCCGAAGCTCTTCCGCACCGGCGCCACCAGCTGCGCCACCGACGACGCGCAGGACCTCCCCTGCCCCATCGCCGGCTTCCCGGCGCAGGACGGCGAGTACCAGCCCGACACGCACCCCTTCGTCCCGTCGGGCGACGAGGTGCACGACACGGTGACCGGCCTCACCTGGCAGGCGGTCGACGACGGCAAGACCTACTCCAACGACGACGCGATCGCTCAGTGCGCGAAGCTCTCGACGGGCGCCGCCGGCGCCGGCTCGTGGCGCCTCCCGACGGTGGTGGAGCTGATGACCACCATCGACTTCGCCACCGCCGGCCCCTCGATGGACCAGGCCTTCGCCAACGCGCAGCCCACCAACTACTGGACCGTCTCCCCGGTGGCGGGCTCGAAGACGCTCGCCTGGACGGTGAAGTTCGACGCGGGCGAGGTGGTGCCCCTGCTCCGCGACAGCGCGCTCCCCATCCGATGCGTGCGCGGCCAGCTCACCGCGGCGCCGGCGGGCGGCGGCCACCTGCGCCTCGCCGGTCCGTACACCGTCACGCCGAACACGGTGCGCGACGAGGCCAACGTCCTCGAGTGGCAGCGCCGCGACGACGACCAGCGCCGCAACTGGCGCGAGGCGCTCGACTACTGCGCGACGCTCGACCTCGACGGGCACCACGACTGGCACCTGCCCAACGTCGCCGAGCTGCTCGGGATCGTGGAGTTCGCGTCGACGGATCCCGTGAAGATCGATCCGGCGTTCGACGGCGCGGAGGGCGACCTCTACTGGACCTCGACCTTCGGCGAGGGCGCGCCGACGCTCTCGTGGAGCATCACCTTCAACATGGGGATCGTGGACGGCGTCACCACCACCGGCCTCGGCTACGCGCGCTGCGTGCGCCACATCCAGCCGCCGCCGGCGCCACCGTCGGGCTGCGGCTGCCACGTCGCCGCCGCCCCCGCCCGCGGCAGCCTCGTCGCCGCGCTCCTCGTCGCCGCGCTCCTCGCCCTCGCCCTGCTCCGCCGCCGCGCCGCTGCTACTGGCACTGCCCGTTGACGCAGCGGAGATTCCCGGCGCAGGCGCGCTTGCACGCGCCGCAGTTGTACGTGTCGGTGGCGAGGTTCGCCTCGCACCCGTCCTGCGGGAAGAGGTTGCAGTCGGCCCAGCCCTGATCGCACGCGCCGATGCCGCAGCCGGTCACCGAGCAGCCGGCGGTCGCGTGCGGCAGCGGCGCGCACTTCGCACCGCAGGAGTAGCAGTTGTTCGGGTCCTGGGTGAGGTTCACCTCGCACCCGTTGGCGGGGTTGTGGTCGCAGTCGCCGAAGTACGACTCGCAGCCGCCGTTCACGCACGCACCCGCCATGCACTTCGGCCCGACCACGTTGGGCAGATCGCACGAGACGCCGCAGGCGCCGCAGTCGAGGAGGTCGCTCGACGGGTCGACGCAGCGCCCGCCGCAGCAATGCATTCCGCCGCCGCAGGTGATGCCGCAGCCGCCGCAGTTGTTCGCGTCGCCGGCGCTATCGATGCAGTGGTGGCCGCAGCAGCTCATCGCGCCGCCGTCGCCCGCGCAGTCGGGGCCGCCCTTGCAACCGGGGGCGCAGGTCCAGGTCATTCCCGAGGCGGCGCAGTACTGGCCCGCGGGGCAGTTGTCGTTGTCGGGGAGACAGGGGGCGCAGCGCTGCGTCGCGGGATCGCAGCGCGGCGACGCCGGATCGCTGCAGTCGCCGTCGGCGAGGCAGCCGTGGCAGACGCCCGCGTCCACGTCGCAGCTCTCGGCGGCCGAGGCGCACTTGAGGTGGTCGGACGCGCACCCGGGGACGCAGCGCTGGTTCGGCGCGGCGCAGATCGACCCCGGCGGGCAGTAGCGGTTGCCGAGGCAGGCGACGCAGCGCAGGGTCGCCGGGTCGCACAGCGGCGTGGCGCCGTAGCACGACGGCGAGCAGGCCGGCGTCGCGTCGGGCGGGTAGCAGCGCCAGTCGGGGAAGCACTTCAGCCCCGACGGGCAAGAGCCGTCCTGCGCGCAGTCGCCGCCGGCGACGGGGTTGTTGCAGCCGCCGAGGCTGAGCGCGGCGACGAGCGCGACGAAGGTGGAGGTGTGCGCGCGGCCGGCGCGCGGGAGATCGGTGGTCGACACGTGCGAACAATACCCGCTCGGCTAGGATTCGGCCTGTGCAGCGTGCAAGTCGCATCGACCTCCCGGTGCTCGAGCTGCGCGGCGTCGGCGCGCGCCCGTGCCTCGACGAGCTGTCGCTGCGCGTCGGCGCCGGCGAGCGCGTGGCGCTGCTCGGACCGAACGGCGCGGGCAAGACCACCCTGCTCCGGCTGTGCGCCGGGCTGCGCGCTCCCGACGCGGGGACGGTCGCGGCGACGCCGCCGGTGGGCTACGTGCCGCAGGACTTCAGCGCCAGCTTGCTGCCGTGGCTGCGCGTCGCCGCGAACGTGGCGCTGCCGCTGCGCGCCGCGCCGATCGACCGCCGCGAGGAGGCGCGCCGCGTCGGCGAGGCGGCCGCGCTGGTGCGCCTCGACCCGTCGCTGCTCGGGCTCTTCCCATCGGAGCTGTCGGGGGGCGAGCGGCAGCGGGTGGCGCTCGCGCGCGCTCTCGTCGGACGGCCGCGCACGCTGCTCTTCGACGAGCCCTTCTCGGCGCTCGACGTGGGAGCGCGACTCGCGGTGCGGCGCGCGCTCGTCCGCCAGGCGGAGGCGATGGGCGCGACGCTGCTCGTGGTGACGCACGACCTCGACGACACGGCCGAGCTGGCGACGCGCGCGGTGGTGCTCGCCGGCCGACCGCTGCGCGTGGCCGCCGATCTCCCGCTCGACGGCG
>JAJXSP010000317.1 GCA_021784515.1 Myxococcales bacterium
TCGGCAGCCCGAGCGCGAGCCGTCCGAGCGCGGCCTCGTCGTCCCACGACACGCCGCGCTCGCGCGCCGCCAGCGCCAGCGTGCGGTAGATCGCGCCGGTGTCGAGCAGGTACCACCCGAGGCGCAGGGCCAGCTCCTTCGACGCGCTCGACTTTCCCGCGCCGGCCGGCCCGTCGATGGCGATCACCCGCGGCGCGCTCACCGCCGGTGCGTCTTTCCCCGCGGCCGCTGTCCGGCCTTGGAGCGGCCCGCTTTGGCTTTGGCGGGCTTGGCCCTCGAAGGCGGGACCGGCGCGCGCGGACGGAACTCGCGGGCGGCCCGCTTTCGCACGAGCGTGGTGCGCGCCCCCGTCATCTCGCGCAGCTCCGCGATCTCCTTCTCGGTGAGCGACCGCCAGCGCCCCGGCTTCATCCCCTCGACGGTGATGCCCGCGTAGACGACGCGCTGGAGCTTGAGCACCGGGTGCCCGATCACATCGGCCATCCGGTGGATCTGGCGGTTCTTGCCCTCCTTCAGCGTGATCTCCATCCAAGTATGGAGGCCCGTGTCGCCCACGACGTGGACGTCGGCGGGGCGCGTCTTCGTGCCGTCGTCCAGCGTCACGCCCTCGCGCAGCCGCTCGATCTCCTCGACGGCGAGCGTGCCCTTGAGCTTGGCGTGGTAGGTCTTCTCGACGCCGTGGCGCGGGTGCATGAGCGCGAAGGCGAGGTCGCCGTCGTTGGTCAGCAGCAGCACGCCCTCGGTGGTGTAGTCGAGGCGGCCGACGGGGTAGAGGCGCTCGGGCGACTTGATGAGCGCCATCACCGTCGGGCGACCCTCGGGATCGCTGGCGGTGGTGACGTAGCCCTTCGGCTTGTTGAGCACGATGTAGACGGAGCGCTGGGCCAGCACGCGCCGCCCCGCCACGACCACCTTGTCGCCGTCGGGATCGACCTTCGTCCCGAGCTCGGTGACGACGCGGCCGTTCACCTTCACCTGCCCGGCGGCGATCAACTCCTCGGCCTTGCGCCGGGACGCCAACCCGCCCTGCGCGAGGAAGCGCTGCAGGCGCATTTCGGTCTTCATTCGTCCGTATCCGTTTCCGGTCCCGTCGATGCCGTTTCCGTTCCCGGCGTCGCGGGGCCTCCGAGCGCGGCCACCGCGGCCTGCGCCTTCTGCCCCGCCGCATCGATCAGCGAGTCGATCTTCGACAAATCCTCCTCGGGCACCTCCGGCAGGTCCACGCGATCGAGCGGCGCCGGCGCGCCCGGATCGCTTCCTTCCGATAGACGATTTCCCGCTGGCTCGATGGTGCCCGGCGCGGCCTTGCCCTCGAGGGCCGCCACCTGCGCCTGGTGCTCCTCGGTCAGCTCGTGGAACTCGCGCAGCGTCGGCAGGTCGCGCAGATCGCGCAGGTTGAAGAAGCCGAGGAACTCCTTCGTCGTGCCGTAGAGCAGCGGCCGCCCGGCCTCCTCCTTCTTGCCGAGGATGCGCACCAGCGCGCGGTCGAGCAGCGTCTTCAGGGTGCCGCCCGAGTCCACGCCGCGGATCTCGTCGATCTCGGGGCGCGTGATCGGCTGGCGGTAGCCGATGATGGCGAGCGTCTCGAGCTGGGCGCGGGTGAGGCGCACCGGCTTGGCCGAGATGAGCTTCTGCACCCATGGCGCGTTGAGCGGGTTGGTGCGCAGCTGCCAGCCGCCGGCGACGGGGTGGAGCTGGATGCCGCGCGGCTCGAGGCCCGCCGCGATCGACTGCAGCGCCTCCTCCACCCGCTGCTGGTGGGGCTCACCGACGAGCGTCGCCATCTCGACGGACGTGAGCGGGCGATCGGCGACCAGCAGCAGCGACTCGAGGATCGACGGCAGCCGGCCGGGATCGGTCGCGGCGGGCGGCGTCTCAACGGGCTCCTCCGGGGCGGGCGGTGCCGCGCCGCCCGCGCCCAGACCCGGATCCGTCGCCGGCGTGTACTGCGTCGTGCCCGGCTCGTCGAAGTCGGCGGCCGCCATGTCGACCGTCACCTGGAACGGCGACGGCCCCTGGTTGGTCACCTCGGCCTCGTCGAACTCGCCGGGCGGGGACACGGGGTCGGCCGCGGGATCGTCGGGCAGCGACTCCGGTGGCGCCGGCTCGGGGCCGGCGGCGACCTCGGCGGGCGGCGGGTCGTTCGTCGCGGCCGCGCTCTCGGCCTCCGTCGGGCCGGGTCGGGTCTGCTCCTCTTCGGCAGCGGCGCCGTCGGAGCGGTCGTCGTCGGGGGTCATCCGGTGAACTCCTGTCCTCCGGCGGCGGCCCGCGCCG
The DNA here is from genome assembly GCA_021784515.1 of Myxococcales bacterium. Taxonomy (GTDB): domain Bacteria; phylum Myxococcota_A; class Polyangia; order Palsa-1104; family SHYY01; genus SHYY01. The sequence continues at coordinate 2,275 of JAJXSP010000317.1, forward strand.
TCTGGAGATCGGCGGTGCCGCGCGCGACGTAGATCTCGCCTCGATCGGATGGCTGGTGCAAGCGCAACATGCGCAGGCGCGTCATCTCCAGCAGGGCGAGGAAGGTGATGACGATCTGGTGCCGCAGGTTGACCACGAGGTCGCCCGCCTCGTCGACGAACGCGAAGCACGAGACGAAGGTGAAGGTGCTCTCGCGCTCGAGGCGATCGACCATCTCGTTGATCTTGTCGGTGAGCGAGATGCGATCGACGACGACGTCGTGGGTCAGCTTGACCCGCGCCTTTTCGAGCACCTTCTCGAGCGCCTCGATCAGCTTGAAGACCGGCACCTCGGCCAGCGGGGCCTCCGCCGTCGGCGCCATTCCCGCCACCATCTCCGCCGGCGCGCCGCGGGTCCACACGTTCCGCCCCATCACCGGCCGGTTGCCGAGCGCCACGGCGGCTTCCTTGTACTTCTGGTACTCGAGCAGGCGGCGGATCAACTCCTGGCGCGGATCGAGGCCGTCCTCGTCGCCGGCCTCGGCCGCCGCCGCCTCGGCCGCCAGCTCCTCCGGCGACGGCGGCACCAGCTCGCGCGACTTGATGTGCGCCAGCGTCGCCGCCATCAGGAGGTACTCGCCGGCGACGTCGAGGTTGAGCGCCTGCATGGTGCGCACGTGGTCGAGGTAGCGCTCGGTGATGAAGGAGATCGGGATGTTGAAGATGTCCAGCTCGTGCTTCTTCACGAGGTGGAGCAGGAGGTCGAGCGGCCCCTCGAAGTCGGGCAGCTCGATCCGGACGGCCTGGGCGCTGGGGTCCCCGCCGAAGGGCGGTGGGGCCGAAGGCCCGGTAGGTGTCGCGACGGGATCGGGGGTCTCGTCGGGAGCGCCGGCAGGAGCAGCGGCCTCGTTCCCGTTCCCGTCCGGGGCCGCTCCCGCGTCCGCGGCGGGGGGCGCCTCAGCCGCGGCGGTGGCCTGCGCGGGCGGCGGCTCCGCCGGGCTGGGCGGATTCTCGTCCCCGCCGTCGACCATTCAAGGAGCCCAGCGAACGAGCTGCTGGATCCAGGCCTGCGTGATCCAGCCCACCGGCGCCATCACGATCGACAGCAGGCCGGTGAAGAAGAGCAGGATGAAGACGTACTGCCCGTACTCCTCGAGGTAGCGCACGACCGGGTGCGACGAGGGCAGGAACCAGAACAAGATCGAGCGCCCGTCGAGCGGCGGGATCGGGATCAGGTTGAACAGCGCCAGCCCGATGTTGAGCGCGATCGCCGAGGCGACGTAGTGCAGCGCGAGCGGCGTCCCGTCGGCAGCGTAGACGGCGAAGCGCAGGTGGACCATCGCCGCGAACACCACCGAGAGCACGGCGGCGATCAGCACGTTCATCAACGGGCCGGCCAGCGACACCATCAGCGACGCGGTGGCGCGGCTCATCCGCCCGCGCCCGGGGTAGAGCCCCTCGTGGATCACCGGCTTGCCCCAGCCGAGGAGGTTCATCCCCGAGGTGAGGTTGAGCAGCGGGATGACGATGGTGCCGATCAGGCTGGCGTGGGCGATCGGGTTGAGCGTGACGCGCCCCTGGGCGCGCGGGATGCGCTCGCCGAGGCGGTCGGCGACGAAGGCGTGCCCGAACTCGTGCACCGCGATGGAGAGGACGAGCGCCAGCAGCTCGATCAACACCGAGCGGATGAACACGGGGTCGCTCAGCCGGTCTTGAAGGCCCGACATGCGCGCGGATTATGGAGGGGGCGCCCCGCGCCTTCAAGCACGTACCGGATGACGGAGGACGGTATTCGCGTTCCGACCCGTTCTCCGCTCATCGAAAAACGGGCTCCCTGTCCCCAAATCATGCGCGTGGGTGGTGGCGCGCGACCACCTCGCGCAGCCGCCAGGCCGACAGGTGCGTGTAGATCTGCGTCGTGCCGATGTCGGCGTGCCCGAGCATCGCCTGCACCGCCCGCAGCTCGGCGCCGCGCTCGAGGAGGTGGGTGGCGAAGGAGTGGCGGAGCTTGTGCGGCGAGAGCGGCTTGGTGATGCCGGCGGCGATCGCGTAGGCGTGGAGCAGCTTCCAGAAGTTCTGCCGGGTCATCGACCCGCCGCGCGGGGTGAGGAACAGCGCCGCGGCGTTGCGCCCGCGATCGAACGACGGCCGCGCCTCGGCGAGGTAGCACGCGATCCGATCACGCGCCGCCATGCCGAGCGGGACGATGCGCTGCTTGCGCCCCTTGCCGATCACCACCACGAACCCCTCGGCGAAGTTGACGTCGGCGAGCTTGAGCGACACCAGCTCGGTGACGCGCAGGCCGGTCGCGTAGAGCGTCTCGATCATCGCGTGGTCGCGCACGCCGCGGGCGGTGGCGTCCTCGGGCGCCGCGAGGAGCCGCTCCACCTCGTCGAGCGACAGCACCTGCGGCAGCCGTGTGCCCAGCCGCGGGCGCTCCACCTCCGCCGTCGGGTCGAGCGAAACGTGGCGCTCCACGCGCAGGTAACGGAAGAGCCCGCGCAGCGCCGCGAGGTGCCGCGCCTGCGTACGCACCGCCATGTGCTCCTGCGCGAGCCCGACCAGGTAGCCGAGCACGTGGCGCGGCTCGACCGCCTCGGCATCCGCGATGCCCGCGCCGTCGAGGAACCGGCGGAAGCGCGCGAGGTCGGCGCCGTACGACGCGAGGGTGTTGCGGGTCAGCCCGCGCTCGATCTTCAGGTGATCGAGCCAGAGCTGGACCGCGTCGTCGAGCCGCATCGCTACTCCAGCTGGAGCAGGCGCTTCACCGCGTCGATCACCTGCGGCGCCTGCACCGGCTTCACCAGATAGTGGTTCGCGCCGAGGGCGAGGGCGCGTTGCCGGTCCTCCTCGCGGCCCTCGGTGGTGATGATCACGATCGGGACGTGCCGGAGCGCCGCGTCGCCGCGCACGCGCCGGGTGAGCTTGAGCCCGTCCATGATCGGCATGTTGATGTCGGTGAGCACGAGGTCCACCGGCTCGGCGGCGAGCTTCTTCAGCGCGTCCACGCCGTCGCACGCCTCCACCACCCGCAGCCCCTCGATCCGACCGAGCGCGAACACCAGCAGGCGCCGCGTCGCTGGGCTGTCTTCCACCACCAGCACCGTGAAGTTCTTCGCCATGCGCTACCACGACCTCCGCGCGAAGCGCTCCGCCGCCTCGGCGATCCGCCCGAGGGGTAGCACGTCGTCCGCGAGCCCGGCGTTGATCACGCCCTCCGGCATGCCGAAGACGACCGCGCTCTCGCGCGCCTCGGCGATCACTCGCCCGCCCGCCGCCTTCACCGCCCGCGCGCCCGCCACGCCGTCGCCGCTCATGCCGGTCAGGACCACGGCGAGCAGGTCGGCGCCGAACGCCGCCGCCGCGGTCGCCAGCATGCGGTCGGCCGAGGGCGAAAAGAGCGCGCCCGAATCCGGCGGCTCGATCGACGCGCGCACCGCGCTCCCTTCGCGCCGCAGCGCCAGCGACCCCGACCCCGGCGCGACCAGCGCCACGCCCGGCGCCACCTCCGCGCCCGGCTCCGCCTCCTTCGCGTCCCAGGGCGTCGTGCGGGCGAGGCGCTCGGCGAACGCGTGCGTGAACTGCGGCGGCATGTGCTGGGTGATCGCCACCGCCGTCGATCCCGTCGGAGGAAAGGCGGCGAGCACGCGCTGCAGCGCAGGCGGCCCGCCCGTCGACGCGGCGAGCGCCACCAGGCGCGTCGGCGCCACCGCGCGCGGCCTGCCCGACGGCCGCACGACGTTGAGCGGCGGAGGCGTCGGACGGCGGCCCCGCGCGCGCTCGTCGAGGGCATCGCGGCGCAGCTCGCGCACCTGGCGCACCTTGGCGATCAGGTCCGAGCGCATCGCCGACAGCTCGGGCGCCGCGCGCGAGGACGGCTTGCCCACGAAGTCGAACGCGCCCGCCTCGAGGGCGCGGAACACGTTGGTCCGGTCGGGGCGCGCGGTCACCACCAGCACCGCCGTCGGCGCGCGCGCCATCAGGATGCGCAGCAGCGCGAAGCCGTCCATCCCCGGCATCTCGAGGTCGAGCGTCACCAGGTCCGGCTGCTTCGCGAGCACCTCGCGCAGCCCCTCCTCACCGTCGCCGGCGCGCCCGACCACCTTGATGCCGGGCTCGGCCTCGAGCAGCCCGGCGATGGTCTGGCGCACGTAGGGCGAGTCGTCGATCACCACGACGCGCAGCTCGTCGGTCGTCATCATGGGGCACCGCCGAAGGACGGGGGTGCCGGCGGCTTGCGGTACACCATGTCGTGGGGGAGGTGCTTGAGCTCGAAGGCCGTCGAGAGGTTGAGCAGCGACTCGGTGTGGCCGAGGAGAAGGTAGCCGCCGCGCGCCAGCCGGGCATGGAAGAGATCGATCACGCGTCGCCGCGACGTCGCGTCGAAGTACATCAGCACGTTGCGGCACAGCACCACGTCCAGCTCCCCGAACGGCGGCAGCGACTCGCGGTCGAGGAGGTTGCCGTGCCCGAACGACACGAGCGCGCGCACGTCGTCGCGCACCAGGTGCCGGCCTTCGCCCGCCTCGGGAGCGGGGCGGAACCAGCTGCGGAGGATCCGCTCGTCGGTCTGGCGGAAGGAGGCGCGCCCGTAGAGGCCCTTGCGCGCGGCGGTCACCACGCGGCGCGACACGTCGGTGCCGAAGATGCGCACGTCCCAGTTGGTGAACAGCCCGCTCTCGAGGAGGAGGATGGCGACGGTGTAGGCCTCCTCGCCCGTCGAGCAGCCCGCCGACCAGATGGCGAGGCGCTTGCCGCGCGGGCGCGCGCGGTGGATCTCGGGGAGGATGTCCTGCTGGAGCGCGTCGAGCTGGTACTGCTCGCGGAAGAAGTAGGTCTCGTTGGTGGTGACGCGCTCGGCCAGCTCCTCCAGCTCGACGCGGCGGTCGGGGTGGTAGCGGAGGAACCGGTGGTACTCGGTGAAGTCGGAGAGGCCGCGCGCCTCGAGGCGTGGGGCGAGGCGCCGCTCGACGAGGAAGCGCGTGTCCTCGTCGAAGGAGATGCCGCAGTAGGCGTTGATGTGATCGCGGAGGAGGCGGAACTCCTCGTCCGTCATCCGCGGGGCACCCGGCGCCACCTCTCAGCGCCTCGCGGCCCGCTCGATCGCGGCGGCCAGCGCCTCGCGCACGAGCGCGTCCTCCTCGACGGAGAGGCGGTCGCGCAGCGAGGCCGCCGCCGTCGCGCCGCCGCGCTCGCCGAGCGGCTGCGCCGCCACCCGCCGCACGTCCCAGCGCGGGTGCG
>JAJXSP010000318.1 GCA_021784515.1 Myxococcales bacterium
CTGCCGGCGGGGCAGGTCGCGCGCGTGATGACCGGCGCGCCGATCCCCGACGGCGCCGACGCGGTGGTGATGCGCGAGGACTCCGACGAACGCGACGGCGGCGTGCGCTTCACGGTCGCGCCGGCCGTCGGCGCGCACGTGCGGCGGGCCGGCGGCGACGTGGAGCGGGGCGAGGTGGTCCTCACGGCGGGCGACCTCATCGGGCCCGGCGAGATCGGGCTCTGCGCGGCGCTCGGCCGCACCATCGTCGCGGTGCACCGACGCCCGCGCGCGGCGATCGTCTCGACGGGCGACGAGCTGTGCGAGGCCGATCGGGCACCGGGGCCGGGGCAGATCGCGTCGTCGAACGCGTGGGCCCTCGCCGCGCAGTGCCGCGAGGCGGGCGCGCTGCCGACGGTGCTGCCGAACGCGCGCGACGACCGCGCCGAGATCCGCGGCGCGCTGGCCGAGGCGCTGCGCGCCGACGTGGTGATCTCCTCGGGCGGCGTCTCCGTCGGCGACTTCGACTTCGTGAAGGAGGCGCTCGACGATCTCGGCGTACGCCGCGAGTTCTGGAAGGTGGCGATGAGGCCGGGCAAGCCGGTCGCCTTCGGCACGCGCGGCGGCACGCCCGTCTTCGGGCTGCCCGGCAACCCCGCTTCGTCGATGGTCGGCTTCGAGCTGTTCGTGCGGCCGGCGCTGCTCCGCATGGGCGGCCACCGCGCGGTGGCGCGGCCGCGCGCGATCGCGCTCCTCGACCAGCCGCTGCCGCACGCGGGCGGTCGCCGCCATTACGTGCGGGCCGCGGTGCACCGCGATGGCGACCTCCTCCACGCGAGCCCGAACGCGCGCCAGGGATCGGGGATGCTGCGCTCGATGGTCGGCGTGAACGCGCTGCTCGAGATCCCCGAGGGCGCGGGCCCGCTCGCCGCCGGCGCGGCGGTGACGGCGCTGCTCCTCTCTCCCGTGTAGCGATGCGCGAGTGGCTCGTCGCGGCGGACGACGACGGCGAGCGGCTCGATCGCTTCCTCGCCGCGCGGGCAGCGGTGTCGCGCGCCGCCGCCCGTCGGGCGATCGAGGAGGGCGCGGTGCGCGTCGACGGGCGCCGCGCGCGGAAGGGCCAGCCGCTGCGCGCCGGAGAGCGCGTCACCGTCGAGGGGCCGCTCGAGGACGCGGCCTCGCTCGCGCCCGCGCCCGAGCCGGACGCGCCGCTCGCCGTGCTCCTCGCCGACGACGTGGTCGTCGCCCTCGACAAGCCGCCCGGCGTCCCCACGCACCCGCTCCGCGCGGGCGAGCGCGGCACGCTCGCGGGCGCGCTCGTGGCGCGCTTTCCGGAGTGCGCGGCCGTCGGCGCCGACCCGCGCGAGGCCGGCTTCGCCCACCGCCTCGACGTGGAGACGAGCGGCGTGATCCTCGCGGCACGCACCCAGGCGGCCTGGGACGCGCTGCGCCGCGCCTTCCGCGAGGGCCGTGTCGAGAAGCGCTACCTCGCGCTCGTCGCCGGCGAGGTGGCGGCGCCTGGCGGGATCGATCGCCCGCTCGCTCACGACCCGCGCGATCGGCGGCGCGTGATCGCCGTCGCCGATCCGACGGAGGCGGCGCGGCTCGGCGCGCGCCCGTCGGTGACGCGCTGGGAGCCGCTCGCGGCGGCGGCCGGCCTGACGCTGCTGCGCGCCTCGATCTCGACGGGACGCATGCACCAGGTGCGCGCCCACCTCGCGGCCGCTGGCCACCCGCTCGTCGGCGACGCGCTCTACGGCGGCCCGCCCGCCCTCGACTCCGCCCCCGGCCACTTCCTCCACGCGGAGCGCATCGTGGCGCCGCACCCGTCGGGCGGCACGCTCGACGCCACCGCGCCGCTGCCCGCGTCCCGCGCCGCCGCCCTCGCCCGGCTCGGGCTCGACGTTCCCCCTACGCCAGCTGCGCCAGACCCGATTCGACGAGCAGGTAGAGCGTGCGGCACAGGATGAGGTGGTCGTCGCCGCGGGCGTAGGTGCGCAGCCACTCGGCGACGGTGAAGCGGCCGTCGAGGCGCGCCCACAGCTCGCCCGGTCCGGGGCCGAGCTTGAAGTCGGCCGGCGTCGGCCGCAGCCGCTCCACGCGCTGCACGCGCGCCGTGCCCACCTCGAGGAGCCGCTCGCGCACCACGTCGAGCGGCAGCTGCGCCACCGCCGCGCCGACGATCTCGAAGCTGTCGAGGCGCACCGGGAAGGCCTCGCGCGTGTTGACGCGCCCGCGATAGAAGCGGAACGAGCCCTGGCGCCAGCGGAAGACGTCGGCGAGGATCTCGCGCACCTGCGACGAGAGCCAGCGGAACACCTCGAGCGGCCGCAGCAGCCCCAGCCCGACGAGCGTGTCGCCGATCTTGCCCTGGAACTGGGGCATGATCGCCAGCACGATCGACAGCTCCTCGGGCGTGATCACCTCGTGGGCGACGAGGTACTCGCCCAGGCGCTCGCCGCGCACGTTCGAGGCGACGTACTCCGGCTCGCCACCGACGAAGAACACCTCCTTCGACACCGGCCCGTTGTCGAGCAAAAGCAGCCCGGTCTCGACGTCGGCGGCGAGGCGCGCGAACAGCGCGGTCGCGGTGGTGACGATGAGGTCCCCCGCGATGTCGGCCTTGCCGGCGCGCTGCGAGACCTGCGAGTCGCGCTCCGACGGAAAGGGCGGACGCGGCGCCATCTCCACCCCGGGGCCGCTGTCGGCCCGGTCGCTCGCGCGTGCCGTCGACGGACTCTTCGCCGCCGCACGGACCTGCCGGTGCAGCACCGCCGCCTCGGCGCGCGCCGCCTTCGTGGACGGCCCGTCGAGCACCGCGTCGGCCGCCTCGGCCTTCTCCTCCGGCACCGGCGCGCCGCCCTTCAACACCAGCTCGAGGAAGCGCCCGAGGTCGGCGTTGCTCACCCGGTGGCGCGTCTTGAACAGCCACTCCTGGATCGCCTCGCGGAACGCCGCCGCCGTTGCGTAGCGCGCCGCCGGCGACCGCTGGAGCGCGGTGTCGAGGATGGCGCGCACGTCGGGCTGGAGGTCGCCGCCGTAGCGATCGAGCCGCTCGAGGTTCGCCTCGCGCACCATCAGGAGCACGTCGAGATCGTTCGCCGCGCTGAAGAGGCGCCGCCCGAGCAGCATCTCCGAGAGCACGATGCCCACGGCGAACACGTCGACCCGTCCATCGAGCGGCGCGCCCACCACCTGCTCGGGCGCCATGTAGCCGTACTTGCCCTTGAGCGTCGTCCCCTGCGTCTTCGAGGAGCGCGCGTTCTCGACGACGCGGGCGATGCCGAAGTCGCCCAGCTTCACCCAGCCGTGGTTGGAGATGAAGATGTTGGAGGGCGAGATGTCGCGGTGGACCACCTGCAGCGGTGTCCCGTCGCTGCCGACCGCGGTGTGCGCGTACTCCAGCGCGTCGAGCACCTCGGAGGCGATGAACAGCGCCAGCGGCACGGGCAGCCGCGCGTTCTGCCGCGAGCAGGCGCGGAGCAGCGCCAGGCAGTCGACGCCCTCGACCAGCTCCATCGCCATGAAGAGGCTGCCGTCGATCTCGCCGAACTCGAGCACCTGGACCACCTTCGGGTGGTTCAGCTGCACCATGAGCCGCGCCTCGTCGACGAACATCGCGACGAACTCGGGCTCCTGGGCGAGGTGCGGGAGGATGCGCTTGATGACGACGGTGCGCTCGATGCCGCGGCTGTTGGCGAGGGTGGCTTTGTAGATCTCCGCCATCCCGCCCACCGCGATCCGCTCGATCAGGCGGTAGCGGCCTAGAGTCTGGGGTAGGGTGGAGGGCTCGGCCATCCCAGGGCGGAGTATACACCCGCGGACCGCTCGACCGGGTCCGCGACCGCGCCCGCGCCGGGCTTTTTTCCGCCGGGCGCGCGTGAGCGGGAGAGGGGGCTACACCTTGTTGCCGACGCCGTTGCCGTTCGGGCCATTCGGCCCGCGGCCGGGACCGCCGGTTCCGCCCGGTCCGCCGGGTCCGCCACCGCGCCGCCGGCGCCGCCGGCCGTTGTCCATGCCGCCGCGGCCGGGACCGCCCGCGGGACCGGGGTGGCCGCCGCCCTCGAGGCCGCGGACGTACTCGATGAACGTGGCGCGGTCGTCGAGCATCGCGGTGCTGCGCCCGCCGAAGTTGCCGCGCGAACGGGCGCCGCGATCGTTACCGATGCTGTTGCCGATGTTGTCGCCCGGCGCGTGGTCCACGTGGGCGCGGTTGCCGGCGCGACCCGGACGCGACGAGCGCCGCGCCTCGAGCGAGGCGCCGAGCAGCTCGCCGACGAGCTGGTCCATTTCCACTCCCTCGGAGCGAGCCTGCCAGGCCAGGTCGCGGTGCAGCGTCCGCGACACCTTCACCGCCAGGTCGCCGCTCCAGCTCTCCTCGTCGACCGCGCTCGGCGGCAGCGATCCGTGCGCCGCGATGTTCTGGATCTGCGCCGCGATCTCATCCTCGACGCGTGCGAGCGCCTCGGCACGCGTCGGCCCCTCGCCGAAGCAGTGCTCGAGCTCGGGTGCGCGCGCGATGAACACCTGGCGCTCGCCGTCGAAGGACATCTGGACACGGTAGTTGGGCTGTGACATGCGGTGTTTCCCTCGGCGCCTCGATGGCGCTGTGGTTGAACAGACTCGATGAACGTCTCTTGGCGGGCTCGCCCGCTTGGGAACCTGGCCGCTCGTGAGCGGCCAAAGCGCTGTCGCTGTCGGGAGCCGGCCGCGCGGTGGCGGCCCGGATGTCAGGCAGTTTGTAGGCGCGCCCGGGCGATGTCAAGGGCACCACGGCGGCGGTCCCACTCCAATCGATGGCCGCGGCCGGGCAGCCGGCGTGGGATTGCCCGCTCACGCCGCGCGCCGGCACTCACCTCTTCAGCAGCCCCCGGCTCGCAGCCGACCGGGGCCTCGAGGAGCTTCCCGATTTCCTGGCAGTTGCCGAAGTCCGGCCCGATCCGGCAACCGCGCAGGCAGGGGGAGGGTTCGTGTGCGGGAAGTCATGGCAAACTGGCGTCGGAGGTGGGCACTACGCCGCCGTATGGCTCCGTCCAGTAGCATTGTGTGACCGGGTTGCCGCCGTCGATGCCGAGCGCCCAGCAACACTCCGCGCCGGGGCCCGGGCCCGCGTCGCGTGCGAGGCGACAGCCCGTCAGAAACCAGTCGCCGGCGCCGGCCAGAATCGGCAATGGCTGGCGGCAGGCCTGTCGGCATTCATCCGTCGGCCCGACCGCCGCAAGGTCCGGCGGCGCGGGAGTGTTCCCGCTTCCGCAGCCAACCGCGAAGAGAAAGCCGAAAACAAGAGATCGCCTGATCATGGAACCTCCATCGCGTCGCACCGCCGCCCGGAGGCGCCACGGCGTCGATGGGAGCGGCGGCAGAGCCTATATACCTGTTTGGTGCGGATACCCTACCAGGGTATCGACACCACGGGTTGAAAGGAAGTCCGAGATCGGAACCACCGGGTGTTCATGTCTCACCGAGATCCACCGAGAGCGAGCCGACGGCGACGTCGGACCTCGACAGGCCACGCCGCGCACGGCTGTTCTGACCATGCCCCTCACCCGAACCCGCATCCAACTGGCGCACGGCAGGTTTCGTGCAGCCCTTCTGCATTGAATGGGACGGAACGAGGGTACGCATGTGTTTCTGGGACGCGCCGGAGCACGTCTCCGACGCACCGCCGACCGCCAGCCTCACCGGCGGAACCCTCGGCGGCAGAGCCCCGATACGTGTTTGGCGCAGGGCGGCCTCCGCCCCCAGCCATCCGTGACAGAAACGAAGTCAGAGCGGACGAAGTCGGGCGCGCACAGGGTCATCGAGCAATTCCAAGCTGGTCGCCCGACGCGCGACCGGAGACGGAGAGGCCGTGCTTGACTCCAACGTTGGCCTGATACGTGTTGGGCGGCCACTTTGGGTAATCCTCATGAGATCTCTCGCTCGAGTATCGCTACTCGCTTGCGCAGCGCCGCCCGCCACGACGGTCCGGATAGTAGCTCTTACCCCGACGGAGACACTTCAGACAGTCGATCGCTCGGTCTCTGGCGAAGTGCCGCGTGCAGCAGTCGTCGAAGTCGCAGCGGCGGTCGTCGCTCCCACCAATTGGACTTTCAGCACTTCGGATCGAACTAGGCAGGTTCTTTTCCTCGCTGGCTGCTGCACGCTGCTCCTCGGCGACGCCGGCTTCGCGTTCGGCCGCGTTCCGCGCTTCTTGCTCCAGCCGCCGCTTCTCCTCGGCTTCCCGCTGCGCCCGCGCTTCGGCTTCGCGTTGGGCGCGTGCGTCGGCCTCTCGCTGGGCCCGCGCTTCCGCGCGCTGTCGAGCCACGGCTTCGAGGAGCGTCGTCCGTGCCGCAACAAGAGAGCCATCCGCGGCCTCCAGGAGCGAAGCAGTTGAGACCTCGCTCCGAGATGATGCGATCGCGACCCTAATTGCAGCCTTGCAAATAGCGATTGCGTCCTCAACCGTGACATCCTTCTTCAAAACCTCATCGGGTGAGACCCTCGCCGCGCCAGCGGCGGAAAGGTGCGACCCGCGATTGCAGGGGAAGAGGCGCCCACTCTCGACGCAGCGAACTGAACGGACAGCCTCGCGCGCCGTCTTCAGTGCACGGAGCGAAACCGCTGGGTTTGAAAGAGGCTCGCTTGGACCAGACGAGCAGAGGTTGCGGTCCCGCGTGTTGGTAGCTCCCGCAGCAGCGACCGTACGATCAATCTCGTCGTCGACCGTCTCATCGTCGTGGGAGCCAAAGAAGATCGTCCGATAACAGTCCAGTTGCTTCTCGCCCATGTCACCTGAGTCGCAGGCGGCCGCGCGAATGAGGTCGCGGCGGGCCCCGCTCTCTGCATCGATGAACTTCTCGTCCCAGCATTGGCGACGTGCCGTGGCACAGGCCTCCCCCGCGGCTGAACAGTCTGAATGGTTTCGGTTGGTCAGGCACGCGTTCAGAAGGTCGTGGCAGCGAACCTCCGCTTCAGCTGCAACCCGAGCAGCGGCCCGCCGCGTCCCATCGCTGCCTGTAAGACCTTGGCCGTCCGCCCAGGCGCAGCCCGAAGAGCCCTCCGCCGACGCGATTCCCAGCGCGAACACGCCCCACATTGCGCAAGTAGATAGGCCGCGCGCGTGCTGGGCCAGGTCGATTTGGCAGGCCCACCTCATGGCTCGTCGTCCTGCCAGATAATCGCAACGACATCGGGATGATTTCCGCGGACCCAGCCGTCCCATCCGAGATTCCTACCATCCTTGTCGCGCCAAGCTTCGAGCAGGCGCGCCTCACGCTCCGCTCTGGCTTCTCGAAGCCGCCGAATGGCCTGAGGTTTTGTGGTCGGTTGTCTCTTGGACTTGGTCATGAGTGGAAGCTCCGCTCAAAAGGGGATGGTCCGCCCAACATCGTATTCAGTTGCGGCTTCGTTTGACGCTTCTTTTCGTGGTTCGGCAGTCGCTTCGTAGCGGGCGCATGGGCAGTCGGCTCGTAGGCGCGACCAGGCCGGGGCTACGCGGTCGCTCCGTAGTCGCGTGGTTT